>JBBQWA010000086.1:0-14391 GCA_038211045.1 Gemmatales bacterium | reverse complement strand
GGCGCTGTCGTGATGGTGTCGGCGGCGCTTCAACTGGGCAACCTATACCTCGTATGGGTTGAAACATTCGTACCATTCGTAAAGGGTGGTGAAACGTTCTTCGCTGCCATCGGGAACCAGCGATTCAGCAACGGTTTCCGCTACGTCAACTGGTCGATCGACGTGCCGGTGCTGCTGACGCAGATCGTGGTGGTACTGGGGCTTGTCGGCAGAAAATTCTGGTTGCCGGTGATTCAGTTCACGATCGCCGGTCTTCTTATGATTTACACCGGTTACATCGGTCAGTATTACGAAGCGGTTATCGCTAACGGCATTGAAGTGGGCTCGCTGTCGAACGTGACCGGCGGGCTCGTGCTTGGAGACATTTCACAAGGTTCGCTCTTCTGGACCATGTTCTTCGCTTCCTGCGCGTTCTACGTCTGGATTCTTTATCTGGTCGTTGCAGTCGGGCTCAATAAAGACAATCTGGCCAAACTAACGCCCAAAGCACAGTGGTGGATGAAGGCCGTCGTGTGCACGCTGTTCGGCTCGTGGATGCTTTACCTTGTTGGCTACCTCATGCCGGCGATAAGCGTCAGCCAGGAATCGGCAGTGATCCGCCAGATCGCTTACACCGTCGCCGATATCGTTTCGAAGGTCATTTATGGCGTGATGATCGGCTACGTGGCCCTGCTTCGCTCTAACGCCGAAGGCTACCACGAAACCCGGCTCGAACGCATGGGCTACGACCATGCCGGCCGACCGTTAGGCGAGTTCGATCCGATCTCGTCCCAGGTGCACGGCGGCACCACTGATCTTAACGCTGATCGTTCCAATATCTGATCTTCTGGTGGGATGGCACATTGGCGAATCAGTAGATCACCTTCGCCGAGCCGAGCTTATGAAGGCTATGCTTCGGAAGGGATCTTGTCAGTCGCGAACGGCGACAAGATCCCTTGGAAAGCTCTGCAGTTCGATGCTGACGAAATCTCCTTTGTCCGTTCGTGCCGGATCGAGGAAATCACCGCAAATCGACCGGGTTCCACGCTCGCGAGCGGCCAGTGGGAGGCGTTCCGCTGGACAAAAGAGCCCTATGCGCATTGAGATGAGTTCACGGGTCGTGTCTTCAGAAGTGCGTCTCATCGTGGTCGATCAACGCAACCCGCCCTTGAGCCTCAAGCTGCTGGCCGTTACCGGTGCAGCCGATCAGATTCTCTTCGAGCGAACCGCGGAGATGACGGGGTCGTTGCGTTTGTATTTGGGCAACTCGTCCGCCGTCGCTCCGGGGTATGACATCGATCGCACGTTGCCGTCGGCCCCTCAGCCCGGCCAACACGCAGGAAGCTTAAGACGGAGGTATCCACCGGCCAATCCGAGCAACCAGCAGGTTAAGTTATTCAGCCGGTTCGAGTGCTGACCACAACACCTGGCGGTTACTGTGCGTGCCGGGTAGTGTCGTCCACCCTGAGGATTACTGGCAAGAACGCCAAACCTACCGCTACCGCTTTGCGAACAATTCTGCGACGGGTAAGCCTTTCCCATCGTCGGTGGCGTAGAAGGGCCGCTTCTCCACTTCGAACGAAGTCTTCGGCGAGACACCCATCGCTTGGAAGATCGTCGCGTGCAGGTCGCGAATGCTGACGGGGTTCTTGGTGGTGATCAGCGGGCGTTCGTCTGCGGTTTCCCCGTACAGGAATCCCTTCTTGATACCCCCGCCGAACATCAACACCGAACCGGAACCGGTGAAGTGCCGATGGAGGCCGTAATGCTTCATTTCCCCGAGTTTGTCCGCCTTGGCCCGCGATTGATCTTTTGCCGTGCTGCCGGGCACCCCTTCGATCATCATGTCGCGGCTGAATTCGCTCGCGAGAACCACGAGCGTCCGGTCGAGCATGCCGCGTTCTTCGAGGTCCAGGATAAGTTGGGCGATGGGCCGGTCGATTTCCTTTTTCAACCGGGTGTAGGTCGTGTGCCCGTTCTCATGAGTGTCCCAATGCAGGAAGGGCACATACTCGGTCGTGACTTCGATGAACCGCGCCCCGGCTTCCGTCAGCCGCCGGGCCAGCAGGCAGCCCAAGCCGAAGCGTCCGGTGTTGTATTTGTCGTAACTTTCCTTCGGTTCCTTGGTGATGTCGAAAGCATCGCGTTCCTTGCTCGTGAGCAATCGGTGTGCATTCTCGATCGATTTGAGCATCGACTGGTGGTGGTGGTCGCTGGCGAGTTCGCCGACCGGATTGGCTTTGAGGAGTTCCTTGAATTTCTCGTGGCGGGTGGCGAACCGTTCGGGGGTCATGCCCTTCGGTGGCTTCACTGCATTCGCCGCATCGTCCGGGAACGGCAGATTGAATGGGCCGAACTCCGTGCCGAAGAAACCGCCGGTGGTGAATGCCTTCAACTCTTCCGATTCCCCGTGGCCTTCGAGCTTCTGGCCGATGTTGATGAACGCCGGGATTGCGGGGTTGCGCGGGCCGAGCACGCGGGCCATCCAAGCACCGATGTGCGGGCAAGCGACCGTTTGCGGCGGAACGTATCCGGTGTGCCAGTGGTACTGATGCCGCGAGTGGAGGATATTGCCGAGGTCGGCGACGACGTGCGATCGGATCAGCGTGCCCCGATCGATCACCTTTGCGATATTCTCCAGCCCTTCCGTGAGTTTGATGTTGTCCACGACCGTGTCGATCGATGGAAACGTGGACAGAATCTTATCGACCGGAACGCCGACTTCGTATTTCGTGTAACGTTTCGGGTCGAAGGTATCCGGCGCGCCCATGCCGCCGGCCATCCAAAGGAGGATGCACGTATCGGCGGTCGCCTTCGATGGTTGGATCGGTTCCGCGGCCCGCAGTAACGGTTCGCCGTAAGCGATGGTCGCCAAGCCGGCCGCGGTCATGGCTCGAAGGTATTCGCGGCGCGAGAGTTCACGGGTTGTCATGGGAATCTCCATCAACGCACAAGTTGGAATTCGGGCAGCATAATGACAGCCCACAAAAGATCGGCGACACTTTCAGGAGTCGGTTCCTTGCCGAGGAGCGACTTCGCGGCGGTTAGCTCCGCTTCGTTCGGCTTGCGGGAAAGTGCGCGGAGGAACACCTGCTCGATGAGCAATTCAGGCTTCACAGCCGGCTTGGATTTCAGGAGATTCGCGGCACCGCGTTCCAACGTCGCCGCCAAGATCTGGCCGTTCGCCAGATCGAGCGCCTGGAGTGTGCTCAACTCATCCGGGCGCGTCGTGACGACCTGCTCGCGATTCGGGCGGCCGAGCGAACGCATCAGCGGATCGCAATCCAACAATGATACGCGGATGATTTGCCTTTCCTTCGGAACGATCTCCGGGAATGGCGAGCTCTTGCCCAAGAAGGCGGCCGAGGGTTTCGCGGGGGCCGTTCCCGTCATCATCCAGATCGCATCAAGGAATTGTTCCGCGGAAAGTCGTTTCAGCTCCGGGCCACGGAATACGTAGCGATCCCCCGTATCCTCCTTCGCCTTCGACACCGTCTTGGATTGGTACACTCGTGAAGTCGCGATGTGTTCCATCAGCTTCTTCAAGTCGTAACCGTTCTCCGCAAAGTACACCGCGAGGTAATCGAGCAGATCTTCGCTCCACGGTTGATTGCCCATCACATCGACCGGATGCACGATGCCACGCCCCATCATGCGGTGCCAGATGCGGTTCACCATCGTTCGCGTAAACCGACCGTTCTGCGGATCGGTCACGAGCGAAGCCAGTTGTTCGAGTCGCTTCGCTTTCGGTGCGGCGGCATCAATCGCCCCGAGGTCGGAGAACAGGAACTTCGCTTGCGCCGTCTTTCCCATCGGCTTGTCGCAGCGATGCACTTCCAACGGCGCGTCGGCGATCACCGCGGCCAAGCCGTAAGCGTCGTCGAGTTTCCAAGAATCGATGAAGCTATCGTGGCACGAGGCGCACTTGAGGTTCGCCCCGAAAAACACCTGCCCGATGTTTTGCGAGAACTGAAGTTCCACGATCTGGCTCGCATTCACCGCTCCGCGCCACTTGATTCCCTTGATGAACCCTTCGGCATCCGGCTTGGGGTTGATCAGTTCGCGAGCAAACTTGTCATAAGGCTTGTTTTCCAAGAGGGATTGGTAAAGCCACGCGGTGATCTGCTTGCGACCACCATCAATGTAGCCGGTGCCCTTGTACTCGTTGCGGAGGACATCGTTCCAGAACGCCAGCCAATGGTCGGCGTACGAGCGTTTCTCCTCCAACACTTTTCGAATGAGGCCGGCGCGTTTCCCCGCGTCTTGATCCGCGAGGAATCTTTCCAACTCCCCGGCAGTGGGTGGCAGTCCGATGAGGTCGAAGAACACGCGACGGGCGAAAGAGGCATCGTCGAGTGGCGCAGGTGCTGTCACCTGGTTTGCAGCAAAGTACGTATCCAGAATGCGGTCGATAGGGTGATCCCGCCCGGCCTTCGCCGGGGGCAGATTCACTTTCCGTGGCTTCAGCGGCGCGACGTAGGTTACGGGTTTGAACGTGAATCCCGCTTCCCACGTCATCCCTTCATCGACCCATTTTGTCAGCACCGCGATTTCCTTCGCCGTCAGCGGAGCGGCCTTGGGGGGTGGCATCCTTTCCTCGTCGTCCTTGCTGACCACGCGTTTGATCAGTTCGCTCATCGCGGCTTTGCCCGGCACAACCACCTTAGATTTCAGCAATTCTTCCCGCGTATCCAACGACACGGCCCCTTTATAAGTTCCGTTGGTATGGCACTTCGCGCAGTGGGCCTTCAAGATCGGCACGACTTCATGGGCGAAATCGATTTTCGCTTCCTGCGGTTGTGCCGCGATCGAATTCACAACGTTGGCGAGAGCGATGAGTGCGGTCAAAAAGCGCATGGTGGTTCAACGAGCAGGAGGAAAGATAACACTCTCATCATATTCGCCTTGGCAAACTCGGTTTGTGTTATTGCGACAACCGCTGCCAGCAACCCTTGGCGATCCCGGCTTTTTGGAACCACAACGAGACCTGAGCGGGAGTCGTCACCGCAATCCCGATGGGTACCGAGATGTTCGCAATTCCTCGGCGTTGCAAATACCGGAACAGCAGCAATGTCGGAATGAACAACAGGTGGAACGGCAAGCAAAGCAATGGGAAGCCCAGATCGTTGGAGAGGCTACTGATACTGGGCCAAAGGAAAGCCAAGAACATCGACGTTGCCAGGAACCAGAGCATCGACGTTCGGCATAGTTTCAGGTATTGGCCGCCGAGTGCCAACACAAACGGTACGAGGTTGTACAGCAAATAAGGATCGGAAAGCCCGCCGTAAGCCGCGAACCCAGCAACGAATACCAGAGTGACGAGAAGCGACAGGCGAGAATGATAAGCGATTCCGAGAAGTGCCAGTAGCCAGCTCAGCCATTGAAACGAAGAAACATACTGCCAAGACCGAGAAACGTTCGCTTCGATTCTCGATGCGGATTGGTTCGATGACAAGCCACGATAGGCATCCGCACGCAACGGCGCGAGCCGGATCGCCCGACGGAAACAACCCTCGGCCGCAACCGTTTGGCCGTTGCGTGCATTCGCCCAACCCAACCCTTCCCAAGCATCCGCATTCCGAGAGTTGCGATTCAGCGCTGTTTCGAATTCCCGGGTGGCCCGTTCGTACTCGCCGAGTTGGAGGGAACACCACCCGGCACCGCAGTATCCATCGCCGAGGTCACGTCGAAGGAAATGCTCACGAGCCGCAGCGTAATTCCCCAACCGATACTCGGCCCAGCCCAAGCCATCGGAACGCTGAGAATGCGTTAGGGAATGATCGATGTTCACCATGTCGAAGAACTGTTTCGCTTCGGCCGGTTCGCCATTGGCCAATGCCCCCCAGCCCCGATGCAGATTCAAATCGACGAAGCCGAACGCGATGAGCAACCCCACGTTCAAACCCACAGCGAGAAGTGCGGGGATCGCAAAGAGCGTGATGCCGCTCTTGAGTCGATTCGTCCATCGGAGGCTGGGAATCAGGATCGCAACGATCGCAAAGGAGCCGATCAGCGTGAAGAATGCTTTCGCAGTTGCATCGACTTCGGGGTAATAAATCCACGCGTACCCGAGGAGTGCCCCATTCACACCGAAGAGTCCGCTCGACGACTCCGCTTTCGCTCCGAGAAGAAACGCACCCAGTGTCGCCAGGGTGGCACCCATCAAACTCCACGCCGCATTCTCCGGGGAAACGAGCAACAACCCGAGTAGGAATAACACACCGGAGACGGGGTTGTTGCAGAGAAACAGTTGCCCGTAACCGCGAAGCACGGCATCGACGTACGCCGAGATCAATCTCTGAGGGTTCACTTTGCTACGGCTTCGATCACCGAGTAAAACGCGTCGTCCAACATCGGTGAGATTTTTGCGATCTCGAATCCGGCTTCGCCGAGGAGTTGCCGATAGACTTCCAAGGGTTTGAACATCGCCCGGCCGAAGGTGTCGTAGAAGATGTAGCGGAACTCCCACGAGATGCTGTAATCCATGTTCCCTTCCACGAGCGCTTCGTTGATCACGAGGCGACCACCCGGTTTCAGCGCCCGCAGGGATTTCTCGAACAGCATCTTGCAGACCTCCGGTGTCCAATCGGTGAGTACCCGGCTGAAGAGAACACGGTCGTACCCGCCGGGGAGTTCCTCGGCCAGGAAGTCACCTTCATGAACATTCACCCGTTCCCCCAATCCTTGCGTGGCGATGTTCTTTCGTGCCAACGCCGCCGAGGCGGGGAGGTTGAATACCGTGACCGCGAGGCCGGGGTACGCCTTCACCATCGCACAACCGATCGTGCCATCGCCGCCGCCCACATCGAGCAACCGCTGCGCCCCGGCCATCGCATTCGAGGCGAGCAACGTTTTGATGGCCCCCTCGGCCGTCACGGTCATCCACTTTTCCAAGTGCTCGGCCGCTTCCGGCCCCGGCGGTGGCCATCGCACGGCGTCGGGCAACGGCATGCCTTGCAGCACATCGGTGAACGGCAGAATCGCCACGTTCCGCCAATAGTTCACGAGGTCGCGGTAGAAGTAGCCTTGGCTGCCATCGGCACCGAAGTATTCCTTCGCCTCATCGGATAACCCGAACACGGCGTCGTCTTCACCGTAAGCCCCGCCGGTTTCGGTGAGCAGGTTGCACATCGCCAGCAAGTGCAGGTACTTCCAGCCGCGATGCGGATCCAGTTTCAGTTTCTCGCAGATCACCGCGGCGGGTAACGGCCCTTCCTTTCCCAGCAATTCCGGGAGTTGCAAGTCGAGGAAACCTTCCAGCAACCGGGTGCGGGCACCCCCGGCCAGCAAGCGATAATAGCGGTTATCGCGATCTCGGGGAGTACCAGCGGGAGGGTCGAAGTTGGGATTCATTACGGCAGGCTCACTCGGGCTTGGGGTGGATTCGGGAGATGACGAGCGGCACTTTGTGCCGGGCATTTTCCGGGGGTATGGCACGGACGAACTCGACCCGGCAAACCATGCCGGGAACGATCGTGTGCATCGCGGCGCCGATCGCATGACGCAGTACTTCGCCACCGTTTGCGCTCTGGGGGATGATTCGCACGAGCAGTTCGGCGTCTTGCTCTTGCACGATCTGGAACTGATAGATTCCGGGGAGATCCTCAATGGCGTCGATCAAAGCGAAGGGCGAGAGCCAATCGCCATGGGGCGTTCGGATGGAATCGGCGAGGCGACCTTCGAGTTGGCGGATCGAACGGAAGATCGTTCCGCAATCGCACTCGGAGGGCCCCCAGCGGCCGAAGTCGCCTAGGCCGCGGTAGCGGAGGAATGGCGTACTGCGATTCGTGAGATCGGTGACGACGATCTCGCCGACGCCGTTGGTCGGTAGCCCCGAAGAGTCCACGATTTCCAGCAGAATTCCGTCTTCCGCGATGTGCAAACGGTCGCTGTGCTTCGGGCAAGTGTAGGCGATCAACCCCGCTTCGCTGGAAGTGTATGTCTCGACGATCCGGGCGTTCGGGAACACTTTTGCGAGCATGCTTCGCGTGCCGGCGTCGAGCATCTCGGAAGTGAGATGCAATAAACGAAGCCCGTTCCACACCCGGTTGCGTTGCCTCATCGCGATGGCGACGTTCCGCATCGTCGAAGGGTACGACGACAGAAACTCCGGCTTGCTCCGTTCGATGGCTTCGACCAGTACCGCAGCCGGCGCACTGCTGGGCAGGATTTGATTTTCCATCACGGTCGTTCGCAACAGATCGGCCAGCGTCAGATCGATCGATCCCGGGGCGAGGTCGATGAAATACAAGGAGCTGCCGAGCGCCTTGCCGCCGCACCAATCGAAATAGATCGCCAAGCTCCGGGCCATCGTGTGCCAGAGGGCACGCACTTCGCGGAAATGCCGGGAGGGCGTGCCGGTGGAACCCGAAGAAGAGAAGATCTGTACCGCTTCATCATACTTGAGATTCTTGAGGGAACCGAGGCTCGCATTCCTGAGTTCGGCCTTGGAAACGGCGGGAACCGTAGCCAAATCTTCGAGGCACCGTACGAGGGAGGGATCAAACCCCGCGGCCCGATACTTCTCGCGGTAAAACGGTACGTTCTGGCAGGCGTCGGATAACAATGCTTGAAGCGTAGCCAACTGATGTTCCCGCAGTTGTTCGCGGGTCCAACTCCGGCGGCTCGCAACAACTTCTACAGCCGCCCGCAAACGGACTCCCCGCCCCGCGATCAATTCGCGGGTTTCCCGTTCGGGGAACAGGGGCTTCTTCCGGAACAACACGTCGCTCTCCGTTCAGATTTCGATTCGTTCCCAACGTTCCTGTATCGCTCGCACCACACGATTGGTGTAATTCACCGTGATCTCAACGATCCCCAGTTCTTTGGAAAGTCGCACTTCGAGGCTTCGCGGAATGTTCGCAGAGGGGTTTTCGATTTCGAGGGCGACCACGATCTCCCCTTGTGCCGAGGGCCGAAAACTCCCCTGCAGCGTGAGCAATTTCATCCCGGTAAACGGCTCAATGACATCGCGGATTGAGCCGAGCATACGCGAACGAAACGGGCGATCATCCGTGCGATCTTCCCAGTGTATCTTGCGATCCCGGCTGAAGGGAACCGAGCCAAGGCCGACGCCGAGAAAGCCGAGCATGCTCTTCGCGGTTCCTTCGCGATCTTGCACGATGTGAACCCCTTCGAGGATCGTGGCTTTCAACGCGGTGCCGGTTTCGAGGGAACGGTATCGCAAATATCCCCAGCCGGAGGAAGCGGTTTCGATGGTTTCCCAACCGAGGTTTTGCCCTTGGCTTTCCAGGCGATAACGAACGCGTGTGCCGATGCCAGCCGTGAAACAGGCGGTAATTTCCGGATCGTAATCGAGCGGGGCGATCCGCTGGCTTTCCGTGGGAATGCCCGTGAGTTGGAACCTCGGGGGTTGCTCGGGTTGTTTGGTGAGGTAGTGGCACAAGCCGAAGGGGATCGTCGCCGAACCGATCTGTCGGGTCGCCTGCATGTGCAGGTGCAAATGGGGCAGCGGCGAGCGGCCGGAGTTGCCGCAGTAGCCGAGGAGTTGCCCCCGTGTCACCCGTTGATTCTCGAACACCACCACGCCCTGTTGCTGGAAGTGACAGAGGAGCACGAACGAACCGAACTCGGTTTGAATGACGACGAGATTCCCCCAATTCTCAATCCGGTTCTCGACGCCGAGAGGATTATCCGCCACATGATTCACCACGCGAACGATGGTTCCATCGCAGGGGGCCAACACGGTCGAACCGAAGGTGAACGCATCCGGAAGTTGCGTACGCTGCGCGGGAATCGGCTCGCCCGAAGCATCGAGGATTTCGAAGTCGAAGGCGTGCCGCCAGTGAGATTGATGGGTGTAATCGCCATCGAACGCTTGCGTGACGACCCGTTCACTACTGAAGGGCAGGAACAACATCGGCAACTCCGCATCCGGAAATCGAACACGCGCCGTTTCAAATCGGCGGGCAATCTCTTCGGGAGTGCCTTCGTAGGCAATGTTCTCGAAGAGGAATGCATACCGTTCGCGTTGCCGGAGCGCCGTGGCGATCGCCAATATCACGACGACGAAGGGGAACGACAGTGGCGGAATGCCGTAGTTGCGCAGGAATGTTCGCATGGCGATTGCAACGACGACGCAGAGCATCGAAGCGAAGGCAGCGAGCAATAGCGAGCTTCGCGAGGGGATGAAGTAAATGCCGCCGAAGGCGATCCCGCAGAAAATGAAGTTCGTGCCGAGCCAACCCGCCCCGAAGGCCCCGGCCGAGAGGCCGGTGAGGTGCAGGAACAAGTTCCCCGACGAGAACCCGGCGACCGCCAGCAGCACCAGCAATCGAGATTGAAATAGCAAGGCGATAAACAGTGCGATGCCGACCACGGCATTCGGCAGGAAGAAGGTCGCCCCCAGCGATTGGAAAAAGTAAGCCACGTACGCGGGCAACTCCGGCTCGGGGAGCCAGCAATGGGCCGCCTCGCCGATCACGGGCGTGCCGGTGTAGGAATAGAAGAGGAAATACAGCGGAACGGTGACCAGTATGAATGGCAGGCTGAACCCCGGCAGCCCGAGGTACAAACGACTGAGGCGACCGATCGCTACTGACAGCACGAGTGCGGCAATCGATACCGTCGGCAACAGAACGACCACTAGCGAGGGTGCAATCGCGTGGTATTCGATCAGGTGTGCCAAGCCGAGGGAAACCATCAGCGAGTTGTAAAGCAGTTCACCACTCGCCAACCCTTGGCGGTTGAACCCCAGGAGAGACCCAGCGACGAATGCGGTCGTCGCCCCGGCGAGGCCGAACAGCCCATACACGGGCGCGAGAAAAGTGGCCAGCAGCAAGAGCGAGCCAACCCAAGGCCCCCGGCTGAAATAGAGAATCGAATAGGAATTCAGGATCGATTCCCACACGAAGCGAGGCTCGAAGGCTCGAGGGGTCGCGGTCATTGGAACCGGGCCGGGAAGCGTTCCAACGCTTCGATGTGTTGCAGATTCTCGCGTTCGCGGATCACTTCAACAGTGCCCCCCTCGCCGATCAGCACCACGGCCGGCCGGTAAGTGATGAATTGCATCGCTTGGGTCAGGTTATACGCCCCCACCGGGTGGATCACGAGGGCATCACCGACGATCAAGTTGGGAAGCACCACGCTCTGGCGGAGCACATCGATATTCATGCAGAGGCAGCCGAAGAGCGTGCGCTCAGTCTGCGGGCCCGCAATCGGCCGAACTGGGCGAACGTTCATCTGATACCAAGCCGAGTTATAGAGTAGGTGAATCCCGGAGTCGACGAGATACCCCGAGGCGCCGGCGCCCGTGGAACCGGAGCGATAGCCGGCCTTATCCCGGGATCCGTTCGATTTTTCCGCATCCGGATTCGCAGCTTGGCAAAGCCCGTCTTTCAAGGCTACCACCGTGGTGAGCAGATAACCCGCGTCGTCGATCAGTGCCCGACCGGTTTCGAGGTAGAGCTTGGGCAGCGGCACTTCCTTCGGCCAGCGAGCATGAATGGTCGGGCAGATCGCCTCGGCGTATTCATCCATCGTCGGCACGACCGATTCGGAGGGCAGGTACTGGTAGTGCAACTGGCTGTGCGATGCGAAGCCGCCGCCGAGGTTCAGGTAACGAATGGCGATGCCGTATTCCCGGCGGGCGACTTCGGCGAGATCGATCAACTTTTCCGTGGCCCGTTTGTACACGCTGGGATCGAGGATGTACGTGCCGACGTGGGTGTGCAACCCGACTAGGCGAAGCACCTTGCTCTGGAAGATCCTTTTGATCGCTTGCAACGCTTCGCCGGAATCGGCGTTGAAACCGAACTTCGACCACGTCGGGCGGACGCCGGTATCCATATAGCAGCGAATCGCAACATCGACGATTTTACCCTGTTTCTCGGCGATCGCGATGAGGGCGATCAGTTCGTCGGGGTGATCGATCTGGATTTTCGCACCTTCCACCACGGCGCGTTCGAGTGCCGCGGGGGGTTTCCAAGGGCCGTTGAAAATGATGTCCCGCCCGGCGATGCCCATTGCGCGGGCTTTCTCGTATTCGAAGTCCGAGACCACTTCCGCAATGGCGCCTTCTTGATGGAAGATCGCACAAATCGCTTTGAGATAGTTCGTTTTGTACGACCATGCGAATTGGACATCCGGATACCGGCTTTGGAATGCGCGTCGGGCGTCGCGGGCCGCGTTGCGAATTTGCGTTTCGGAATAGACGAACAGCGGCGAGCCGTGTTTTGCGATCAACTCCGGCACGGGCACGCCATCGATGGAGGCGCAGTACTCGGCGTTCTGCCCGTGGGCTTGGGCGTTCATATGCCCGGGTTGGTGTTGGACGATCGCGGGTGCGATGTATTCCCGTTTTTTCATGGTTGGCTCCGCACAGGCTTCCGAACCCCTTCGGTCATGAGTTGGGCAATGTCGTCCATCGATCCGAACAATTCCGTCTGATGCCGGAGGAAGAATCGACCGTGGGGAACGTCCGGCATCGGTTCGAATGTTCCCTTCGCGATGAGGGAAACGATTTGAGCCGGGAAGTTCACACCGAACGAAGACGGAAAATCGACCCAAGCTGGGAACCGCGGATTCATCTCGATGATACGGTAGATGTCGCTCTCTTCATCGTGCATCAGTTCGAGTTCAAACGGCCCCCGCCAGTTGAGACACCGGATCATCCGCAGGGTGATTTCCTCGAGCCGGGGTTCCCGCAGAGTGACGGCGGCCAGCCCTTTGCCCTTGCTGGAAAGGATCATCTTGCGGACGCAGCACAGCCCGGTCACGCCGCCGTGGCCATCGCCCACGCCCAACACGTTGAATTCCCCACCGGAAATGCACTCTTGCACGAGCACGGGCACGCCCCACATCTGGGAAATCTCGTGGTAGGCTTTCGACAGTTCCGCCTCGTTCTTCACCCGGTGGGCATCGTAAAACTGTCCCTTGATCATTACCGGGTAGCCCATCTCCTCGGCCGCGGCTTCGGCTTCATCGTAGTCCGAGGTGAGTACGACCCGCGGTGTTTCGCATTCGCATTCCCGGCAGAGATTGCCGAGGGATGATTTCGCGCGGGCACGAAAGGCTTCCAAACTCGGCAGAAAGGTGCGGATGCCTCGGTCGGCCAACTGCGATTCCATGCGGATCAGCGGTTCGATCTCGGCATCGAGTGAGGGAATCAGGATGTCGATCGGGTTGCGTTCCAAGATGAAATCGAGGCGATCGAGCAATGCCGGAGTGCCCGCCGTCGGATAGGGAATCGTGTACGAACAATCGGGGCCATCCTCGGCGAAAATGCCCGATTCCATCGCATCGTAGATCAAACCGAGGATCGTCATGCAAGGAAAGGCCCGGCGAAGGCTGCGAACGACCGCGTAACCGGGTTGGGGATTCTCCCCGCGGTTCAAACCGGTCACAGCGATCGTGGGCGTGGTCATAGCAAGCGGTACTCGCGCAGCGAGGCGAGAAATCGTTCGGTATCACGGCGAGCCGTTCCGGGGGTGGTATCGAATTCCTCCGCGAGTCGATTCGGCAAGTCCTCTTCGCTGCAACCGGCCCGAAGGTAGTTCAGAATCATCAGCGAAGTGGAATTGAACGTATACGACCGCCCCGTGGCCGGGTCGAATGCGAAGCCGTTCGGTTTGAAGCTCAGCCGCAGGAGCTTGTGGCGGTTCTTCATGGGGTACCCTTTCCATTGGCAGCAGATTGGCAGGCATTCCATCCCACTTGAGCTGATGCGTGATTCGGGGAGGCGATCAGAACGGATTGGAATATCGCCTGTGCCGCTTCTATCCTCGCCTGACCGTGATAACACCAAGCGAGTTGCGTGGCGACATCCATATCTTCCGGATAGAGACTACACAGTTTGAGGTAGTAGAGTTCGGCACGGGCGAAGTTCTTTTTCTGGAAATAGAGGTCCGCCAGCCTGCGATTGGCCTGATAGTTCATCGGATCGATGGCGAGGAGGGCGTTTGTGGTCTGGATCGCCTGATCGCTTTGCCCGAGTTCCGCGGAGCAACTCGCCATGCCTTGCAGGGCGGAGATTGAACCGGGAGCTTGCATCGAAGCCCGGCGGTAAGCTTCAAGAGACGCGGCGAAGTCTTTTTTCAGATAGTGCAGCCAGCCGGCCCGAAGATTCACGAGGTAAAACTCGCCGTGTTGCTCTCGCATTAAGCGGCTGTATTCGAGGGCCTCGTCGTATTGGCCGTTCTTCTCCGCCGCGGCGAGATTTTGCCAGAGTTGCTGGGCGGGTGTGAGATTGCCCGAGGCATCCCGCACCGATTGGGGGCGTGATGCCGGAGAATGCGGGGAGGCAACTGAGTAGGCCGCCGCGGCGACGAGAATCGCAGCGAAGGCCACTTGCAACACCACCCAACGCGACGGAGTGAGAGAGAATCGTTTGCGCACGGTTTCCACAATGTCAAGTAGCGATTCGCCGCCGATCGCCGCCGCACTTTTTGCGGA
>JBBQWA010000085.1:0-14394 GCA_038211045.1 Gemmatales bacterium | reverse complement strand
AAACGAAACCGCGGCCCACGTGAAGAACTGGCTCGATTGCTGCATCAGTCGCCGCGAGCCGAACGCCACGGTGGAAATCGGCCACAAGGCGGCGGTGCCGGCGCACATTTCCAACCTCGCCTACCGCCTCGGCAAGAAGATCCATTGGGATGCCGAGAAACAGGAAGTGATCGGGGGCTGACCCGATTGCGGATTGCGGATTCGTGAAGTCGTTCATGTAGGAAATCAGTTGAAAGTCCGCAGATGACGCGGATGCCACGCAGATGAAATCCTGATTCTGATCCGATTTGATCTGCGGATGATCCGCGTCATCTGCGGCCAATCATTGGATCCCGTGTCGTTGAGAATCCGCAATCCGAAATCCGAGATCGAACATGCTGATCTTCGATATGCCTCCGACGCCCTCGTGCCACGCTTCCACGATTGTGGAAACGGGCGAAGGCAAGCTCGCCTCCGCGTGGTTCGGCGGCAAAGCCGAGGGGGCGAAAGACGTTCAAATCTGGTTGAGCCGCTTCGACGGTAAAGCGTGGAGCAAGCCGGAAGTGGTGGGCAGCGAAACGGGGCAACCCTGCTGGAACCCGGTACTGTTCCGCACTGCCAAGGGCACGCTGTACCTCTGGTACAAGGTCGGCCCCAGCCCGCAAACGTGGACGGGGATGGTGCGAACCTCAAACGATGACGCGAAGACGTGGAACAAGCCGGAGATGCTCCCCGCCGGGTTCTACGGCCCGGTTCGCGGCAAGCCGATTCAATTGAACGATGGCACGATCCTCGCGGGCACCTCGCTGGAAAGCCACCGCTGTTGGTCGCCGTACGTCGATCGTTCGACCGACGATGGCAAGACGTGGACGCGCTCGAACGATTTCAACGTGCTCGGTAAGTTCAAACAGATTCAACCGGTGCTCTTCGCGGTCGGCGACAAGGGCGAGATCGTCGCGCTCGCACGTTCCGGCGATCCCCGGAACATCGCGATGGCCAAAAGTTCTGATGGCGGCAAGAGCTTCACCCCGGCCGTTGCCACCGAGTTGCCGAACCCGGACTCCGGCATCGACGTGGTGCGCACGAAGGAAGGCGATCTGTTTCTGATCTACAATCCCAGCCCGCTGCTCCGTTCACCGTTGAGTTTGGCCCGCAGCACGGACGACGGAAAAACGTGGAAGAAAGTGCTCGATTTGGAAGCCGACCTCGGCGAATACTCGTACCCCGCGATCATTCAATCGAGCCGGGGAACGTTGGAAATGACGTACACTTGGCACCGTACCCACATCAAGCACACGAGCCTCGACCCGGCGAAGTTGCGCAAATAAAGCCCACCCTTTGCAACGGCGGGCTTTGAAACACATTTCGTTACTGCTTGGGCGGAGTTCCCATGCCCCCTCGGGGTTGTTCGATCCGGATCAAGGCGAACTGCTGAAGCTCGTTCATATGCAGGCTTCGAAGAAGATGAACTGATCCGGTTCCCGCGCGTACACTTCCGCGGCGAGCCGCAACGTCTTGATGCGATCCGAATGCCAGTGGTTCTCCAACTTCGGCATCGCATCCGGGTAGGGGAAGTTCATGAGGTGTTCGCGCTTCACGAGCATCGCCCGCACCTTGCGGATGCGTTCATCCCCCAGCACTTCGCAGGTGAGGAACAAAGCGTAGGTGATGGTCGTCACAGGCAGCCCGGCATCCTGTTTCAATTGCCCCGCCACGAAGTGCTCGGCCGCGGCGTTCAAAATGAAGTTCAACAGATACCAGCGATCTTCCTTGGCGATCGGCAGCAACGGCTGCGCCGGGGTGCAGAGCTTCGCCCCCTTCTGCACCTTCTCGATCGCCACGGGATTGTGGAAGATTTCCTCGATGCTGCGTTCCAACACCGTGCGGATCTTCAGCGTACCCTCGGTGAAGATGTTCAAACTCACGATGACGCGATTGAGGAACTCTTTCGATTGCCACGCCTTGTTGGCTTTGTAGCGGCCCCAATAGCGGCCCACTACGAACGCCAACGTACTCATCGCGATCGAACCGATCAGCCCGATCGCGAGCTTCTTGCCCGATTCTTGGAGGATCTCGTCGGCGAATAATGCGAGCATTCAACGTCCCTCATCGGGCTTCGAGCAGTTCGATCTCGAAGATCAGCGTGCTATCGGGCGGAATGGCGCCGGGCGCGCCGCGTTTGCCGTAGGCCATCTCGGGGGGAATCAGCAACCGGCGGATGCCGCCCGGCTTCATGCCGGGGACGCCGTCCGTCCAGCCTTTGATGACGCCGTTCAAGCCGAAGGAGATCGGTTGGTTCCGCTTCTTGCTGCTGTCGAACACGGTGCCGTCGAGCAACCAGCCGGTGTAGTGGACTTTCACCGTGGCGCCCGCTTTGGTTTCGGCGCCGTCGCCGGGGGCAACATCCCAGACTTTCATCCCGTCTGGGCGTGTAACCCATTCGGGGGCGTCGACGGGCGGGAGTGCGAACGGATCGGCCATGGAATTACTCGAAAAGAGGGATGAGGCGTTTCATTCTTTGTATGGAATGAACCGGCAGTGCCGCCGGTATATACTGATCCGACACATTCACTCCCGAGGTACTCCCCCCATGATCCGCTCGATCGCATTCCTGAGCCTTTTCGCCGCGTTCTCTGCGGCCGAGGATAAGCCGGTGGTGGTGAAAGTTGGCGGGCTGGCGAGTAACGCCCCGGCCGCGTGGGTAACAGAGAAACCCGCGAACCGCCTGCGTTCCCACCAGTTCAAAATTCCCTCGGGCGAGAAAGACTTCGCCGATGCGGAGTTAGCCGTGTTCCCCGATTCCTCGCCGGACGTGACCAAGAACCACGACCGTTGGAAAACCGCGGTGATTCCGATGGATGGCGTGCCACCGGAGGAAGCGATGAAAGTCAGCAAGCTCGAAGTGAAAGGGGCCGCGATCACGCTGTTGGACATGACCGGCACATGGAAGTACCGCGAACGCCCGCAAGATCCGAAATCGAAAGAAGAAATCCGCCCCGAGTACCGCGTGATCTGGGCCATCGTGACGACGAAAGACGAAACATCGCACTTCCGCTTCACCGGCCCGATGAAGGTCGTCGCCAAGCACATGAAGGAATTCGAGGAGCTGTTGAAGGGGCTGAAGTAACGGATGTTGCGATGTAATCGCGCATCGAACCGGGAGAGTATGAACGACGAATCGAAGAATCCCTCTCCCTCCTGCTTGTCGCTCCGCTCCAAGCGACCCTCTCCCTCACGGGGAGAGGGTAAGATATTCCTGCCGCTCGCCTTACGGCTTACCGATGTCCCACGCACGGACGTCGCCATCGCGGCCGCCGGTATACAAAGTTTTGCCATCGGCGGAGAACCGCACGATCTGCGCGGCGGAGTTGTGGGCCTTGATCCGTTTCAATTCTACGCCTGTCTCCACGTTCCACAATCGCACCGTCCCATCCTGCCCGGCCGAGGCGAGGAGTTTGCAGCAGGGGGAGAACGTCACCGAGTACACGTCGAAGTGGTGCCCTTCGAGGGTGCGTAGTTCGAGGTAGTTATCGGCGTTCCAGATTTTGATGGTGCCGTCCCATCCGGCGGTGGCGATGAGTTCGTTGTCCTTCGAGAAGCCGCTTGCGCCCACCGGCCCTTTGTGGCCACTCAGGGAGAATTTGTCGGTATCGGTGGTGAGATCCCACACTTTGCTGATGCCGTTGGAACCGGTGCTGATGAGCATCTGACCGATGGGATCGTTGCTGAATGCGAGGCTGAGCACGGAGGCTTTGTTATCGAAGGTGTGGGTGGGCACCTGTTCTTTGACGTCCCAGATGTTGATGGTGCCGCCGCGGTCGCCGGTGGCGATGTTCAAGCCGTGGCGATCGAGGGCGAGCGCCCGAACGCCGTTGGGGCTGTTCATGGTCGATTGCGATTTGCGTAGGTCTTCGAGGTTCCAAATGCGGATGCTACCGTCGTCGCTGGCGCTGACGAAGCGTTTGCCGTCCGGGAAGAATTCGATGCCGAACACGGGGCCTTCGTGTTCTTTCAAGCGTTGGCGGATTTTATCGGTGGGAATGTCGTAGACGATGATGTGGCCATCTTCGAGGCCCATCACCAGCGTTTTCTCGTCCGGCGTGAGTGCGATCGACCAGACGGCGCCCCACGGGTTTGGGAACTTTTCTTTGAATGGGGAAAGGGGTTCCTCGGCGTAAACGATTTGCTCGCGTTCGACTACGGGCGGAGGAGTACGGTCTGCGAATGCCAGTATGCCCGCCGCACCCGCCAAGATTCCCAACAGTAACGGAACAATCATCAGCAAGGCGAAACAAACGCGCCAACGGCGCATCTCCCGGCGCGAGCGCAAGCTGGGCAGCGACATCGGACAAGCTTCGTTCGCACTTCCGCTATCGCAATTGGCATCGGAGGCGGGCACGTGCTGCGCGAGCCGTTCTTGGAGTTCCGCCGCCGTGGCGATGCGGGTCTTGGGCGCTTTCTCGAGCAGGTCGTCGATGACGTCTTCGAGCCAACCCGGAACGCCGGGATTCCATTTTTTCAGCCGAACGTGCTGGTCGTCGGCGACGCGGCGGAGCACGGCCAGCGGGGTGTTGCCATCGAACGGCGGCTTGCCCGCGAGGCATTCGTAGAGCACCACACCGAGGCTGAAAAGGTCGGCCCGGTGATCGACTTCTTCCCCCTTGGCTTGTTCCGGGGCCATGTACAGAGGAGTGCCCGATACGAAGCCCGTTTTAGTGAACTTCATATCCTCGGTGGCGCGGGCCAAGCCGAAGTCGGTGAGCTTGACGCGCTCGGTGCCCGATTCGATGAGGATGTTGCCGGGCTTGATGTCGCGGTGAATCAACCCGGTGGCGTGGGCGGCGGCCAACCCCGCCGCGGCTTGGGCGCCGATCCGCGCGGTTTCGGCCACGCTCAATTTGCCGAGGCGGCGCAACCGTTGTTCCAGTGATTCCCCGTTCACCAATTGCATCACTAAGAAGGGGAGGCCGGAGTGGGAATCCTCGTTCACGGAATGCACCGCGACGATGTTATCGTGGGTTACGGCGGCGGCGGCCCGGGCTTCGCGGAGGAATCGCTGCCGGGCGACATCGTTACTGGCGAGTTGAGGATCGAGAATTTTGATCGCCACATCGCGTTGGAGTGTGGGATCGTAAGCGTGCAACACCACGCCCATGCCACCGCGGCCGACCATGCGGATCACGTCGAACTCGCCGATGCGGCCGACACGGCCGGGAGTATCAGACGGTTGAAGGAATTTGAGATCGGGATCGAGCTTGGCCGTCGGCGAATCCATCGAGGTGCGGGTGAGCGACAAATTGACGACCGCTTCATCGACGGCGCGCCAATAGGCTGAATTCTTGGGGATTTCTTGTTTGTCGATGCCGCGGAGCGCTTGTTTCAGCACGGGCATTTCCCGGGTGGCGTAGCCTTCCATTTTCTCCCGGCAGGAATCGCATTCGCCGATGTGATCGGTGAGTTCCGACAATCGCACGCCGGTAATATCGCTGTTCACGAGCGCGCTTAGTTCTTCGAGGGTCGGGCATGCCGTCGAGTGGAGAACTTTCGTGTGTGTGGTGGGCATATTGAGCAGAAACCTTTCCGGAACGAACCGTCGGGCGAACCGGCGTCTGGCAGGGGGACGATGTCCCCCCGCTTTCCGTTAGCGAACTCCGAAGCGGGGCGACATGGTCGCCCTGCGGGCCCGAGCAAAAACCTTCACCGCCCCAATGCGTCCGCTTCGGCGATCAACTCTTGAACTTCCACCCGCAGCCGGGCCAAAACCCGGCTCTTCGCCACATACACGGCCCCGGCACTCAAGTTCAACTCGGCCCCGACTTCCGTGGCGTTTTTACCCTCCACGGCGGTACCCCAAAAGGCCTGCCAAGTATTCGGCTGGAATTCGTGCCGAATACGATCCATCGCCTTGGCCGAGATTGTCCGTTGGTATTCCACTTCCCACTGGTGATCGGCGTCGTCGTCCGGGTCGGCGATGGATTCGAGGCGTTCCTGCGAGTTCACGTCTCCGGTGCCGCGCGCCCGGCGTTTGGTCGCGGTGAGGAAGTTGTAAATCTTGTTGCGGGCCACGGTGTAAAGCCAACCGCGGAAAGTGCCCCGGTTGGGATCGTAATCCATGCGATCGGCGTTGCGGGCCACGCTCCGCAGAACATCCTGAACCACATCCGCGGCGTCGGCATCTTGCAAGCCGCGTTTGCGGGCGAAGCCGTACACTACCGGGCCGTAGAGTTTGGCGAACTCCACCCACGCTTCGACATCGTCCGCATTTTTGATGCGGACGAGCAGGGTAATGCGCGTCAGCGGAGCCTCGGCCATTCGATCCCGGAACTAGGGGGAAGGGCAAACAAACCCTCATTCTAGGAACTCCGGAGCCGGCGCCGCCGTCAGACGCGTTCGATCACGTGCTCCTTGGGGAAACGCACTTTCGCTTGGGTCGCGGTTTTATCGTCGGCGTGGCGATATCCCACAGTGGCCGCCACCCGCGAGGCGTACCCCTTTGCGGGCAACCCAAGGATTTCATCGTACTTCGCAGGAACGAAGCCCTCCATCGGGCAGGCGTCGACGCCGATCATCGCGCAGGTGGCGAGGAACTGCCCCAAAGCGATGAACACTTGCCGGCTCATCCAAATATCGGTGTCTTGCGGGGTGCTGCGGCTGAGGGAACCGGACACCATCCCCTTGAAGCCCTCTAAAGCCGCCGCCGGTACGCCGCGAACTTCGCTCGTGCGTTGGATCAACCGTTCGGCATCCGCCGGGTTCATGTTCTCCTTCACCGCGAATACGACCAAGTGGGAAGCATCCACGATCTGAGCTTGGCCCCACGAGTGCGGGAGCAACTTCCGGCGCGTTTCGGGGTTCTCGACGACGAGGAACTTCCACGGTTGCAACCCGTACGACGACGGCGCGAGCACCATGGAATCTTCCAAGGCGGCCCAAGTGGTCGGATCGATCTTCCGGTTCGGATCGAACTTTTTCACGGCGTATCGCCAGCGGAGTTGGGCCAACGCGGTTTCGGGAGATACAGGGTGCATCGAGGCTCGTAAGAGTGGGAAACGGAACAACGGCATAATGAATACCGGCCGAAGCGGAAGCGCTTACATCACGCACCCGACCCGACGAACGGGTTCGTGGCTTTTTCTTCGCCGATGGTGGTGGGCGGGCCGTGGCCGGGGAAGACTTTCGTCGCTTCCGGCAGCGGCCAGAGCTTCGCGTGGATGCCGTCCTTCAACTGTTTGAAACTGCCGCCGGGGAAATCGGTGCGGCCGACGCCCCCGGCGAACAGCACATCGCCGCCGAGGATCCAACCCGCTTCTTCAACATAAAACACGACGTGCCCCGGCGAGTGACCGGGGATTTCTCGTACGTTCATGGGAATACCCGCGACTTCGATATCTTCGCCGTCGATCAGCAAACGATCCGCGTCCGGGCTGAGGATATTGAAGCCGTAACCGCCGCTGAGGTTGAGGTTGGCATCGCGGAGCATCGTCGCATCGCCGCGGCCGATGAGGATCGGCGCTGCGGGGTAGCGCTGTTTCATCGCTTCGTTGCCCGCGATGTGGTCGACGTGCCCGTGGGTGTTCACGATGGCCGCGAGTTCGAGCTTCTTCGATTCCAAGAATTCGACGATGAGATCGGGTTCGAACCCCGGATCGATGACGAACGCGGCGGAACTTCCCTCGCGCCACACGACGTACGAATTCTCGGCGAACGGTTGCGATTCGATTGCGTGGATGTGGAGCATAGTTAGCTTTCGGGGAGCTGCGGCTATTAACAGTGGGGTAAGCTACCAAGTATTTCAACTGTCGTCTAACGGCTGTGTGCCAGCAACTCGACTCCCTCAAACGGATTTCGGAGATTAGACGACAGCCTTCAGACGATAGTTGTTAGCGGAGTTGGCCGACGCCGCACTCCCTCATTCCACAACCGATCGGGAATCCTTCAACACTTCGCCCAACACTCGCAACGCGATTTCCACTTGGCCTTCGCCGATGCACAAAGGCGGGCAGAATCGCAACGCACTTTCCCCGCAGCCGAGCAAGAGCAGCCCCTTGCGGAAGCAGGCATCGATCACCGCCTCCTTGCGTGCGGGCGTCGGCAAATCGGCGGCGACCATCAACCCTTTGCCGCGGACGTTCGACAACTCCGGTAACGTTCGCAACCCCGCCCGCAGTTGTTCGCCGCGAACTACTGCGTTCGCAATGTAGCCCCCTTCCAACAATTCGAGCGTGGCCAGTGCCGCCCGGCACGCGATCGGATTCCCACCGAAGGTGCTGGCGTGGCTGCCCGGCGGCCAATCCATCACGGTCGCCTTCGCCACGATGGCCCCCAGCGGCAGGCCACTGGCGATCCCCTTCGCCATGCACACGATGTCGGGTTCCACTTCCGTGTGCTGCACCGCGAACATCTTCCCGGTGCGGCCGAAGCCCGATTGCACTTCGTCCAGCACCAGCATGATGCCGTATTTGTCGCAGAGTTCGCGCAGCGCTTCGAGGCACCCCTCCGGCAGCGCGTAGTAGCCCCCTTCCCCTTGAATCGGTTCCACGAAGATCGCCGCGACTTCCTCCGGTGGGGCCGTACGGTGGAAGACGGTCTCTTCCAGTTCGCGGATCAGGCGTTCGGCGGCGCCCGGTTCGTCTTTGGGGAAGTTCACATGGTGAACGTCCGGAACCAACGGCGAGAAGCCGCGGCGGTGGGTGAGCTTCGATCCGCTCAGCGACATTGCCCCGTAGGTGCGACCGTGGAAGGCGCCGAAGAAGGCGATCACCCGGCTGCGTTCGGTGTGCCAACGGGCCAGCTTCAACGCGGCTTCAATGGCTTCCGCACCGCTGTTGCAGAAGAAAACCTTCTTGGCGCTCGGCCCCGGCGCGAGTTGCGATAGCCGCTCCGCGAGTTCGATCTGCGGGCGGTAATAGAAATCGGTGCCGCTCATATGGATGAGCTTCGCGGCCTGATCTTGAATCGCCGCGACGACCTGCGGGTGGCAGTGCCCGGTGTTGGCCACGGCGATCCCGGCGGTGAAATCGAGGAAGCGATTGCCATCGACATCGACGATGACGGCCCCGCTGCCTTCTTCCACCACCAACGGATAGACGCGGGTGTACGAGCCGGACACATGCACGGTATCGCGGGCCAACAGCTCGGCCGCACGCGGCCCCGGCAACTCGGTGCGGATCGCCGGCACGGTCAGATGATCGAAACGAAACATGGCTTGGCCCTCGGGAGGTGAGGTCGGGCCGACACTGAAGTATACGCCGCAGTGTGATTCAGCGTGCGATCGGGGCGTTCAATTCCCCTGCGGGTACAGGAACGTGCGTTCGATGAACGTGGTATCCACTTTGCCGTCGATGAAGGCTTGGGTGTTGAAGATTTGTTGGTGCAGCGGGATCGTGGTTTGGATGCCTTCGACCACGAATTCGCGGAGGGCGCGGCGCATCGTGGCGATGGCTTCGGCGCGAGTGGGTTGATACACGAGCAACTTCGCCACCATGCTATCGTAGTTCGGCGGCACCCGGTAACCGGGCACCACATGGGTATCGACGCGCACGCCCGGCCCGCCGGGCACCTGCCACTTGGTGATCGTGCCCGCACTCGGCCGGAAATCCTTGGCGGGATCTTCCGCGTTGATCCGGCATTCGATCGCGCATCCTTTGTGGACGATGTCGCGTTGCGTAAAGCGTAGCTTTTCCCCGGCCGCGATCCGGATTTGCTCCTTGATAAGGTCTACGCCCGTGACCAACTCCGTTACCGGGTGTTCCACTTGGATGCGGGCGTTCACTTCGATGAAGTAGAAGTTGTTATCCTTGTCCAGCAGGAACTCGCAGGTGCCGGCGTTGTAGTAGTTCGCGGCCTTGGCCATGCGCACGGCCGCTTCGCAAATTTTGTCCCGCACGCGGTCTGGCAGGTTCGGCGCGCCCGATTCTTCCACGAGCTTTTGGTGCCGGCGTTGCAACGAGCAATCGCGTTCGAACAGGTGAACGATGTTCCCGTGCTTATCGCCGAGGAGCTGCACTTCGATGTGCCGGGGTTGTTCGATGTACTTTTCGAGGTACACGGAACCATCCTTGAACGCGGCTTCCGCTTCCTGCTTGGCTTGGCCGAAGCCGACGTAGAGAGACGCCTCGTCGCGGGCCACACGCATGCCGCGTCCGCCGCCCCCGGCCGCCGCTTTGATGAGCACCGGGAAGCCGACCGCCTTGGCGAACTTCAACGCTTCTTCTTCGTTGGCGAGCAGGCCGTCGCTGCCGGGCACGATGGGCACCTTGGCCTTCTTCGCCAGTTGCTTCGCCTTATCCTTGTTCCCCACCGATTCCATCGATTCCTCGGAGGGGCCGATGAACTCGAGTTTGCACTCGCGCACGATATGGGCGAACTTGGAATTTTCGGAGAGGAAGCCGAAGCCGGGGTGGATGGCATCCGCCCCGGCGATTTCCGCCGCGGCGATGATGCGGTCGATCTTCAAATAGCTGTCCACGGCGGGGCCGGGCCCGATGCAAATGGCTTGATCGGCCAGCGCGAGGTACGGCGCCCCACGATCCGCCTCGGAATAGACCACGGCCACTTCGATGCCGAGATCCCGGCAGGCGCGGATCACGCGGAGGGCGATTTCGCCACGGTTGGCTACGAGAACGCGTTGGAACATGTGGTGTGGGGTATGGGGTATGGGGTGTGGTCACGAAAGCTCACCCATTGCAATGGGTGGGGTGCGGTTATGCGATCCAACCCCACCCGACGCCGCGGGTGGGCTTTCCTTTCAATCAGCCCGGCGTTACACGGAACAGCACTGTTCCGTAATCCACCGGCTGTGCGTTCTTCACGCAAATCTCGGCGATGGTGCCGGACACTTCCGAGGCGATGTCGTTGAAAATCTTCATCGCTTCCAGCTTGCACACCACGGTATCGGGCGCGACCTTGCTGCCGAGGCTCACGTAATCGGGCTTGGCCGGATCGGCCTTGGTGTAGAAGGTGCCCACCATCGGCGATTTGATCTCGAGGAGGTTGCTCTTTGGTGTCGGTGCAGATGTGGGCGAGCCGGAAGCGGGAGCGACCGGTGTTTGCTGCGCCGGAGCGTAAGCCACCGGGGTGGAAAAGGCCATCTGCGGGCCGCCCTTGCGGAGCTTGATGCGTTGTTCCCCCTCGACGAGCGAGATTTCGGAGAGATCGTGTTCCGCCATCAACCCGATCAGGTGTTCGACGGTCTTCACGTCGAAGGGCCGGGGAGAATCGGGTTTGGGAGTTGGTTCGGAGGGCACGGAATGGGTCTCGGGATGACACTATTTCCGAGCCGGAAGCGTAAGCGACGATGCACGTTCAGTCGTCGCTCACGCTTCCGGCTCGGATTCAATAATCCGCTTATCCTATGGCGTCCGGGTCGTGTGGCAGCGTGGTGAGGCGAATTGCCCCGTCTTTCGCAATGAGGTAATCGTCTTCGAGCCGAATGCCGCCCCATTCGGGCAGGTAGATGCCGGGTTCGATCGTGACCACGTTCCCTTCTTGAAGGGTATCGTCGGAGTTTCCGCGAACGCGCGGGGCTTCGTGAACTTCCAATCCGAGGCCGTGCCCGAGGCCGTGGGTGAAGTAGTCACCGTACCCGGCATCGCCAATCACCTTGCGGGCCGCCGCATCGACGGTTTTAACGCTGGCACCGGGCCGGAGTTCGCTCACCGCCGCCATGTGGGCGGCCAGCACCGCGGAATACACCTTCTCGAACTTGTGGGCGGTGCGTTCGGGCTTGCTCTTCCGCGAAATGCTGTTGGAGAACGGGTTGCGGAAGCTGCGGGTGATATCGGACTTGTATCCGATGTCGGCCCCCCAATCAACGAGGAGTTTGCTCCCTTCCTCCAAGCGGCGTTCCGTCGGCGGGGCGTGTGGCAAACCGCCGCGTTCCCCCACCGCCACGATCGGTGGAAACGAAGAATTGATGCCACCCGCCCGGCGAATATAGCCGTCCAATGCATTGGCCATTTCCTTTTCCGTATCGCTCGGCCGGATCATCGCGGCGAACATCCGGAAGGCTTTCTCGGCGATGGCGATGGCTTGCCGGATCGCTTCGATCTCCGAGGCGTCCTTCACCGCCCGCAGGGCTTCCGTCCGCGGCGGATTCCCTTGGAATACCACCTTCGGCGCCCTCTCCTGCAAGTGTTCCAGCATCCCCATGGTGAGGTGTTCCTTTTCCACCCCCACCGCCTTGGCGCTCATTTTCCCCAAAAGTTCCACCGCCAACTCCGGCGTGGTTTTGGTGTGCCCGCGGATCGCCGCTTCGAGGCCGGGGCATTCCTCACGGATCTGCTGTTCAAATCGGGTATCGCTCACCAGCACCGCGTTTCTCGCCGAGAGCAGTAAAAAACTACTGTCGCCGGTGAAGCCGGTGAGATACCTTACGTTTGTCTCGTTCGTGATGAGGTATGCTTCGACGCCATCCGTTTTGAGATCGCGGGCCAAGTTGGCGCGACGGTTCGCGAAGTAATTCATGAAAGTGTGCCGCCATGTTGCTAGAGCATCTATAATAACGTTTACGGATCACTCCAGCAGAGGCCAGTGGTAACGCTTACCGATGATTCCCATTCAATTGAAATCCGAGAGCAAATTGGCACTGGTCGTGGGGGCCGGTAACGTCGGGCTGCGCAAAGCGAAAGCTTGGCGGCAATCCGGCGGCGTGGTGCGGTTCGTCGATCCCCGAGACGATTTGGAACTCGACGACGAACATATTTGCGAACCGTTCGCCCCGCGGCACCTCGAAGATGTCTTCGTCGTCTTCGCCTGTGCGACCGATGCCGTCAACGAAGATGTGGTGATAATCGCGCGGGCCAACGGCATCCTCGTGTGCGATGCGATCCGCCCCGAACGGGGCGATTTCATCCTCCCCGCTACCGTTCGTCGCGGCGATCTCTCCATCGCCATCGGCACCAACGGCGCCGCCCCATCCTTGGCGAAACGGCTCTGTGATCGCTTCGACGAAGAATTCGACGAAGCCTACACCATCTGGACGCGAATCCTCGGGGCCGTGCGACCGCACGTGATCCGTGTGACCGAAGACCCGGAATCCCGCCGATTGTTGTTCCAATCCCTCACCGATTCCGTTTGGCTGGAACGCCTGCGGCAGATCGGCCCAGAAGCCACCGAAGCAGAAATGTTGCAATTCATCGCCAACGCCGAAGGCGTTTAGCTCTCGCCTTAGCTACTCGGGGATTCAAATACAAAGACCATTTACCACAGAGGCACAGAGAATACGCCTGAAATACTTCATCTCGGTGTTCTGTGCTCTCTGTGGCAAAATCTTTTCTTTCTTCACACTCTGAGTTGCCATGGAGCGCCCACCCAATTCGCATTGCGTCGCGTTGCCTGAACCCGTACCATTTGCCCTTCACCGAGATTCACCCACGGAACGGGTTCAATGAAGTGCGTCGTCACCGGCTGTGCCGGGTTCATCGGTTCCCATTTGAGCGAACGGTTGCTGGCCGACGGGCACGAAGTCCGCGGCATCGATTGCTTCACCGATTATTACGCGGAATCGATCAAGCGGAAGAACCTCGCCACGTTCCATTCCCACAAGCAATTTGAATTCCATCAACTCGATCTTGCCGAGGGTAACCTCGATGCGGCCGTGATCGATGCCGAATATGTCTTCCACCTCGCGGCGATGCCGGGGCTGGCCCGCAGTTGGCTCGATTTCGACATCTACAATCGCTGCAACCTCACCGCCACGCACCGACTTTTGGAAGCGTTGAAAAAGGTGCCGGGGTTGAAGAAGTTCGTCTACGCCAGCACGAGTTCGGTGTACGGCAAGTACGCCAGTGGCGACGAGAACCTCCCCACGCGGCCCAGCAGCCCCTACGGCATCACGAAGCTGGCTGGCGAACAACTCGCACGGGTGTACCAGGAAGAGTTCGGGATCCCCGCCGTTGTGCTGCGATTCTTCAGCGTGTACGGCCCCCGGCAGCGCCCCGAAATGGGCCTGCACCTCTTCATCAATTGGGTGCTGAGCGGCACGCCGATCCAACTCACCGGCGACGGCTACCAAGTCCGCGGCGCGACCTATGTGAAGGACTGCATCGAGGCGACGATGCTGGCCGGGTTCAACGCCATGCCGGGCGAAACCTACAACCTCGGCGGCGGCGAAATCGCCACGATCATCGACATGATCCGCAAGATCGAGAAGCTCGCCGGCAAGCCGGCGAAGATCGAATACAAGCCGAGCCGCAAAGGCGACCAGTTGGCCACCGCCGCCGACGTAACGAAGCTGCACCGCCACCTGGGCTGGAAGCCCTCGACGGGCCTGGACGAAGGCCTGGCAAAGCAGATCGAATGGCAGAAGGCTTTGTAGGGTGGGCACCGCCCACCGTGTTCGGAAGAGGGGAAGGATCATTCTGTTTTCGCCCCGAAGGGGCCGTCGTACACAGCCCAGGGCGGAAGCCCTGGGAA
>JBBQWA010000084.1:0-14430 GCA_038211045.1 Gemmatales bacterium | reverse complement strand
ATGCTCATGGGCACCGTGATCGGGGTGCTTCTGATTCCCGGCCTGTACTACCTCTTCGGCAAGCTCGCCGATGGGCGAAAGCTCTTGCAAGACGAAGTGACCCGGCCGCTCAGCGAAACAGTGGAACATGAAGACATTGCGGTACTCGTTCGAGCCGATCAAATGGTGGAAGCGCCGAAACCGAATCCCCATTCGTAAAGCAACTCTACTCGGTCGCGTTATGCGGCAGCAATTCCGCGACCACAATTGAAGATGCGGGGGCCGAGAGCGGGGCAACGGAATCGGATTCGTTCAACAATTGGCGAGTCGAATATGTGCCGTCCGCTTGCGGATCGCGGAAGAGGTGCAACTGCCGGCCTTCCACATCAAGAACCCAGTAATCGGCCACCCCGGCAATAGCGTACAGGCCCAATTTACGCCCGGTATCGATGGCGAGTGACGAATCGGCGATTTCGACGATCAAGAGTGCCGAGTTCGGGTTGTAAGTTTCATAATCGCGTATTTTCCCCACAACCACGGCGAGATCCGGGCCGGGATCATTTCGAGTTCCGATATCGAAAGCCTGTTGGTTGCGAATGTGGCACGCTTTCCCTGCGAAGATCGAACCCAGCCAATCCTCGGTGAGGCTCAAACCGATGTTGTGTGGGGGATTCGGCATCGGCATGACGTACAACTCCCCGTCGATGAGCATCGATTTCACATCGTGGAATAGGCCCGTGCGATTCAGTTCGCGATACTGCGGGATCGTGAAACGCATTGGCATCGGCGGCGCGACGGATTTTGGCGGGGGCGCAAGAAGTGTACTCATCCGGAAATTCTAACCGTGGGGTGATCCGAGGGGAAGCCAAAGGCCGTACAAATCGGTTCGTGCGGAGACTATTTCACCGATGTCTCCGCCTCCGAGGCGAAGATGCCCACGAACACTTCGCCTTTTTCGTTGGCGTAGCCGCGGTACATGCCGTCCAAGTTCTTCGACATGCCGAAGGCGTGCCGACCGTTGGCATCCAAGGCGATCAATCCGCCGACGCCGCCCGGTTCATCGGGAATGGCAGCCATCGTCTCCCGAACCGAATCGGCGACCCCGAGTTTGGCGTAGAGCATGCGGGCGATCACATCGTGGGCCACGGCGTGGCGGATGAAGACTTCGCCGGTGCCGGTGCAACTCACCCCGCAGGCGCGATCGTCCGCGTAGGTGCCCGCGCCGATGATGGGGGCATCGCCGATGCGGCCGGGGCGCTTGTTGGTCAAACCGCCGGTCGAGGTTCCGGCGGTGAGATTCTTTTTCGTATCCAAAGCCACGGCACCCACGGTGCCGAATTTCAACTCGGGTATCGTTGCGGCGCCGAGTTTCATCGGTGCCGTGGGCTTGGCGTGGAATTCGCGGATTTGCTTCACCCGGCGATCTGTCCAGAATTCGAGGTTGCTCACGCGCTCGATGGAATACTTGGCACGAACCGCTTCGCTCAACGCGTAGAGTTCGGCACCCTCGCCGATCAGGAGCACGTTTTGGCTCTTTTCCATTTCCATCACGGCCCGCGCCGCCGAGATCGGATTCTTGATGTGAGAAACCCCGGCGACTGCCCCGGCCCGCTTCCGCGGATCGCGCTTGCCTTCGCCACGCCCCTCCATCTTCCCTTCCATGATGGAAGCATCGAGTTCCACGCGGCCATCGCTCGTGAACGCGGCTCCGCGCCCGGCGTTGAAGAGTTCGCAATCTTCGAGCACCCGCACCGCCGCTTCGACCGCGAGGGTACTGTTGCCCCCGTCCGTTCGCAACGCGGCGTAGCCTGCCCTCAGAGCCTTGGCCAACGCAGCCTCGAAATCTTGCCGGGTCAGGCCGGCGGCCTTCATCTCGGCCTCGGACATCACCCCCGCCCCACCGTGAATGACGAGAACCGTCTTCGATCCCACCTCGGCGGGTTTCGGCGGATCTGCAGGATTTGATGGAAGGGCGAGCGCGAAAGCCATCGCGATGGTAGAGATGATGCAAGCGAAACCGAGGAAGATGCGCATGAGATATTCCAAAGGTTGGGTGACTCGTTACTCCCGGGCGAGCTTCACCGCTTGGGTGAACTGCCAAGCGAGGCCGCGTAGGAAATCGAAATCTTGCCGGGCGACCGCCTTCGGATCGACCAGTTGCGAACCGACGCCCAAACAGACCGCACCGGCCCGCAGGAAATCTCCGGCGGTCTTGAGATCGACGCCTCCCGTCGGCATCAATTTCACCTGCGGCAGCGGCCCGCGCATCGCTTTGAAGAATGCCGGGCCGACCACCTCAGCGGGGAACACCTTCACCACGTCCGCCCCGGCTTCCCACGCGGCGAGAATTTCCGTCGGGGTGAACGCACCGGGGAACACGAGCTTGTCGTAACGCCGGGCCATGCGGATGACATCGAGGTTCAGCGTGGGCGACACGATGAATTCCGCCCCGGCCAAGAACGCGGCCCGCGCCGTTTCCGGGTCGAGGATGGTGCCGGCGCCGAGCATCACGCGATCGCCGAGTTCCTTCTTCGCCTGCCGGATCACGTCGATAGCGTTCGGTACGGTGAGTGTCACTTCCGCGACGGTCACGCCGCCATCGGCGAGCGCGCGGATCACTTCGACCAAATGGCTCGGTTCGGGGGCACGAACGACGGCCACGAGGCCACATTCGATTACACGGGCGAGGGCTTGTTCGCGGTTCATGAATTAGCCCGTAACGGTTTCATTCGTATGCGGGATCGGGTCACTACTGTGAAATGGCCCGTCCAATCATTGCGAGACATCAACACTTCCAGCGTTCTTTGAACTACACCCTCCGGTAGCAGTCCGTTCAATCGCAAAAGTACGATTCCACATTCGGCAGGCAAACCGGCACGGTACGCCAATTCACCGAAGTCTTTGTCGTTGGTCAACACTACCCGTGTGGCAATTTGGGCGGTCGCCAAGATCTCAAAATCTGGGTGTGTCGCCATCGCCTCTAAAGCCCACATCACATCTTGGCCAAGGACGCGCAGAGCCTCGACGGTGGCTTTAGGAATATTCACGTCCGCGAGGAATCGCATCGCTTATGATCCCACAGCGAAGACACGTTCCGACTTTACGAGTTCATTGGCATACCGCAAGCACGCTTCGATGTCTTCGGTTTGAAGCACGGGATAATTGTCGAGGATTTGCTGCTCCGACCAACGGCTCGACAATAGATCGAGAATGAATTCCACGGAGATCCGAGTTCCGCGAACTATCGGCTTCCCGACCAGAATTGCGGTATCCGCCGTGATTCGATCTTCCCAATGCATCACAATTCCTCGCACTTGGATCTACCACCATTCTACCGCTCATTCGGCTCACTTCACCAGCGGGATCAGGTACAGTGTGATACTGAAGGTGGTGGTTTGCCCCCCGGTGCGGATGGTGAGATCCTTTTGGCCATCGATATTGCCGACCACGTCGCGTTCCTGAATTCGGATGGCGAGCGTCTTCATCTTCTGCACGTGGCTGAACTCGTTGCTGCTCGATTCTCGGCTCAGTTCGAAGTAAGTGAGGTTCGGCGCGCTCGGCAGATCGCGCGGCGGCTTCGGAGCGTGCGTGAAGCGTAATCCTTCTTGGCCGCGGGTGAAGATGGTATCGACGCGGTCCGAACTTCCCACCTTCATGCCCAGCCGTTCCGGCCGCGTGAGCATCTTCACCATCTCTTCGGGCGTGACGTTCGACCGTACACCGAGGAACATTTGCCAGCCGCTTTCGAGCCAAGCCGGTTCCAAGCCGACGCGCATTTGCAGTCCGCTACCGATGAAGGCCCGTTCCTCGTAAGCCGGGTCTTCGACTTCGTTCAGAATGGCGTCCAAGTATTGTTTGAGCTTCCAGAAGCAGGTGCCGAGGTCGTCGTGGTCGTAGCGGGGGAGTGCCGGGGGCCGGGCTTCTTTGGTGAAGATGCTGAGTTGGCCGACGAGCCGGAGCAATTCGGAATACGCCTCGATGGGGTGGATGCCGGGGACGAAACCGAGGTGGCCGAGCAGCGCATAGGCTTCGTTCATGCGGGCGAGTTGCTGCATCCGCCGGGCGTCGCCGGGGGAATGCGAATCGAAGCTCATGCCCCGGGAGGTCACTTGCCCGGCGATCACTTCGATCTTCTTGTTCAAACGGGCGTACACTTCCTGCAATATCTTGTGTTGAAGCGCGGGCCACGCTTCGCACGCCAAGATGGGCGGGATGAAACCGATGGCGAGTTGCGGCGTCGCCTCGGCCCGTTCCGATTTCTCCAACCGGGCGAGCGGCAGCACTTCGTACCCGGCTTGATCGTCGTCGTTCACCAACACGCGCACTTGCGGCGAACGGTACTGCACCATTTGCGGGTTCACGCCGGTGTTTTCGTCTTCGGTGGGCGTCGGGTTGGCGCGGTAGCGCGCGGGCAGCGTGTTATCCGGTTGCACCACGTTCGCTTGCCCGGCCCGCCACTTCGGCACGGCGAGGAAAAGTTCGAGCGTGGAACGACCGAGGAAGTGGGGTTTCAGATCGAGATCGGGCAGCGGCGCATCTTCGGGTAGCACCACCACGGTGCCATCGCGGAAGCGGGCGGTGAGGTTGCGCACTACGAACCGGAAGCCGCCCAAGGCTTCGGCATCGAGCACGAGTTGGCCGAAACCCCAGCCGTGGTATTGGGCGAAGCGCAGATTCTGATCGACGAGCCGTCCGGTGTAGCGGTCCGCGGCTTGGAAGTGGTGTGGCCGAAGGAACATGCCTTCGTGCCAATGAACGGGTCGCGGTGTCATGGGCGTATCGCGGTAGAACACGGGGTATGATATGCTGAGGATACCGCTAACGGGGCGTGCTGGCGAGCGTGGTTTCCCGAAAGGAGTGAGGCGATGGCCATCGAGAATCTGTTATCGAGGATCATCGTCGATCCGGACGTTTGCGGTGGCCGACCGGTGATCCGGGGAACTCGGGTTCTGGTAGCCATCGTGCTGGATTCCCTCGCCGAAGGATTAACCTCCGATCAAGTGATCGACCATTACCCGCATCTGACGGTCGAGGATATTCGGGCATCATTGGCTTACGGGGCGGTCTTGGCCCAAGAAAATACCTGGAAAATGGCGATATGAAGATCAAACTCGATGAGAATCTATCGCGACATTTGAAAGAAACGATCGCAGCGTTCGGCCACGATACCGACACGGTCGCCGACGAAAAGTTGTTATCTCAACCCGATTCAAACGTCGCCGAAGCGGCAAAAATCGAGGGGAGAATGCTTTTTACCCTCGATATGGATTTCTCCGATATTCGTCGTTTTCCGCCCGGGAGTCACCCCGGAATCGTATTGTTTCGGCCCGTCAGCTATGGGGTTGCCGAGGTGAGCCGTTACGTCTCGGAGTTTGTTTCTACGGCCGATTTATCGGGGTTTGTAGGGTGTTTGGTGGTCGTGGAACCGATTCGCGTCCGTGTGCGCCGTGCACCGGAAGAGATCTTGGGATAAAGCCCACCCGTTGCGACGGGTGGGCTTAATGAGAGGCTACTTCTTCTCTTCCTTGATTTTCTTGAACTCGGTTTCATCGCCCGATTTGTTGTCCTTCGTGATGAAGACGTCGTCGGTCAGTTTGACGATGGTATCGGTGTCCACTTTTTCTGTGTCGCCTTCCTTGCTGGTGATGATGAGCTTATCACCATCGATTTTCCACGTGCCTTTGATTTCAATCTTCATCCCCATGATTTCGATCGTGGCGTTCGCGGACTTGTCCTTGCCGAACGTGACCGTGGCCTTGGTGCCTTCGGGCAGTTCCTTCGATTTTGTCATGCTCCACGAGCCGATCAACTTGGCTTCGTCGAACTTCTCGGCGGCGAATGCGGGGGCGACTAAAGCGAATGCGATCGCGGCGGCGAGCGTGCGGATCATCGGAAACTCCGTAGAGAAATGGTGCCCTATTATCATGCGGTGTTTGCTCCGTTGCGTCAACGAGTGTTCCCGTTTCGCTCCGAACTCCTATCAAATTACCATGCGAGACGACCTTGCCAGCCCCGCGTTCGATATCCTGCTTCACGGGTTGAAGCTCCGCGACCGGGTGGCCGCCGGGGATCGGCCCCACCTCGGCTCCGAGCAGGCCAAATTCAAAGGTTGGCTCGGCCCCGCCAACGCCACCGCCCCCTGGGGTAGCGCCCACGATCCCACCCATTCCCTCGACATGACCGGCGGCTTCCTCGGCATCCGCTATGCGCTCACCTGCTGGCTCGACGAAATCCTCATCGAAGCCGGCTGGCGCGAATGGGACGAAAACAAACTCGAATCTTCGCTCTACCGCACGAACATCCGCTACAGCAACTTTTGGAACCAAGCCCGCTTGGCCGATGCCATTCCCGCGAGTACCGATGCCCCGGAAGCGTTCCTCCTGTGTACGCTCCTCGGCTTCCGCGGCGAACTCGGCGAAGATCCGGCTCGACTGAAAGAATGGGTGGAAACCACCCGCTCCCGCGTGACCCGCGCCATGGGCAAAGAACCGCAACCCCTGCCGGAAAAGACGCCCGAAACCAACGTGCCGCTGTTGATGGGTGCGGAAGGATACCGCAAGATGACGCAGCGATTGGTGATCGGCGTGCTGGTTTCCGTGCCGGTGATCGCATTTTTGTTGGTAATGATGATGCGGTGATGGACGTTTTTCGGAGCCGGAAGCGTAAGCGACGATGCTTTGAAACATCGTCGCTTACGCTTCCGGCTCCGATGGAGTAACGCATGCTCGATAAGGCCGGGAACGTCTTCCGTTGGTTCGGCGGTGCGTTCGTACCGATGTTCCTCAAACCGACCGCACCCGTCGGTTTGGCGTGGTTCCTCCACGCGCTGATCGTCACCGGCTTCGCCGTCGGGCTGTACTTCGCCCAGCCGCACCTCGGCGTCACTGGCAACCTCGGCCAAGGCCCGGCGTGGTTCCGCCCCTTCTGGCTCGTCGCGATCTTCTACCTCGTGCTCATGCTCCTCTGGGCCGCCGCGTGGCTCTTCAAACTCCTCGCCCCGAACCAACCCGAAGCCATCTACCCGGACATCGATCAGGCGTGGATCGACATCCTTTCCAGCTTGGAGAAGTCCGGCATCGGCATCGCCGATACCCCGGTGTTCCTCGTGCTCGGCGATCACCCCAACGGCCTCGAACCGTTCTTCCGCGCCTTGCCTAACGGCCTGATGGTGGCCGGGGGGAGCAGCCCCGATTCGCCGCTGCGTGCTTATGCGAATCGAGATTGCATCTACGTGACGCTACCGGGGGCCACGCTTCTCGGCATTCAAGATGCCACCGAACTCACCATCGCCCCGGCGGATCAGCAAGGGGGCGAAAGTATCGCGTTCAAATCGGTGGGCATTGATGCGAGCATCGGGATCGGTCAATCGGTGGGTGCCGGGGCGAGCATCGGGGCGAGCATCGGCGGCGGGGGTGGTGCCCTCCAGGAGATTCAAAGGATCATCCGCACCGCGAAGAACGAGAACCGGCCACTCAGTGAAGAAGAACGCAACCGCGTTCGGGAACTCTCCGGCGGGCCGAGTGCCTCCGCACCCGCAGCGAAGGCCACATCCAAGGCCAAGGCGAACGCCCCCTCGGTGCTTCAAAACCCGGATCTGGTGAACGCCGCGGCCGATCGACTGATTCACGTTTGCTCGTTGATCACCGCCGCGCGTTGGCCGCTCTGCCCCATCAACGGTGCCCTACTCGCGGTTCCCGTGGAAGCCGGCGAACGGGACGATCTCGCCCAACAATGGGGCCTCGTCGCCCGCCAAGATTTGATGGTGCTCGAATACGGATTGAAGATGCGCTTCCCGGTCTTCGCCGTGATCGGCGGCATCGAACAGTTGGCCGGCGGCGTGAAATTCTTCGAGAAGTTCAGCATCGACAAAGCCAACCAACGCCTCGGCAAGGGCTTCCCTTTCAACCCGGAAGTGCGGCCCGAGAACCTGCCCCCGGCCGTGGAATCGATGGTGAATTGGGTGTTCGGCGGATTGCTCGGTTATTGGGCGATGAAACTGACCCGTATCGACGGCCGCGAGGGCACTCAAGATACCAAGGAGAACGCCCAACTCGTGAAGTTCCTCGCCGAGATCAAACAGCGCGGGCCGAACTTCGCACGGTTGCTCAGCCGGGCGATGGCCCCCGGCGATAGCGTGCCGGTCTTCGGCGGTTGCTACCTCAGCGTGGTAATGCCCGGCGAACCCGATAAAGCGAAGTTCGCACGCGAGTTCTTCAAAAAGGTCGAAAGCAGCCAAGGTTACGTGGCGTGGACGGACGCCGCATTCGATCAAGATGCGAGCTACCGCGGCAAGACGAAACTCGGCTACATGGCGCTCATCGGAATAGTCGCGGTCGTGGTCGGGCTGGCGGTGTACGTGTTCGCTTCCAAGGGCGGCAAGGCCTGATAACCATGCGTATCGTAATGATGGGCACTGGAACCTTTGCGGAGCCGACGTTCCGCGAACTGCTCGGGGCACGGGAGAACGTCGTCGGGTTGGTCACGCAACCAGATCGCGGCGGATCGAACACGCGCGGTAGCACCCGCCAGACCGGCGAAGGCATGGCGAACATCGCGGCGGCCGCGGGCGTGCCGGTGATCCGGCCGGAGAGCATCAACACGCCCGAAGGTGTTGCGGCACTCGCGGCGTTCCAGCCCGATCTGTTGGTAGTCGCCGCGTACGGTCAAATCCTGAAGCCGGAAGTGATCGCGGTGCCGACGATGGCCGCGATCAACGTGCATGCCTCGCTGTTGCCGAAGTACCGCGGAGCCTCGCCGATTGCCCATGCCATTCTGAACGGCGAAACCGTGTCGGGCGTGACGATCATCCGCATCAGCTTGGGCCTCGATGCCGGGGACATGCTGGCCCAAGAATCGTTGGACATTCTCCCGAATGAAACGAGCGGTGAACTCGAAGCCCGCCTCGCCCCGCTCGGCGCGCGTTTGTGTTTGGATGTGATTCAGAAGATGAAGGCCGGGACGGTAGAAGGGGCGAAGCAGGATGTCGCACTCGTAACCAAGGCGCCGAAACTGAAGAAGGAAGCCGGGCTGATCGATTGGACGAAGTCGGCGGAGTCGATTGCGAACCACGTGCGGGCCATGCAACCTTGGCCCACCGCGTACACGTTCTTTCATCGACCGGGTAAGCCACCGTTGCGGGTGATAGTTAGCCGAGAGGGAGATTTTGCGTTTTCTCCGTCTCTAGAAACCACGTATCCATCGGGGAGCTTGTCGAGTGATTCAACAGGCCTCATTCTTGGAGTCGAATGCGGTTTGGTTCCGGGACGTACAGCCTTGCAAATTCTCGAACTCCAGCTCGCCGGGGGCAAGCGAATGACAGCGGCCGAGTTCCTCCGCGGCTATCCGCTGGTCGAAGGTGCCCGCTTCGGCCCCGAGGCATTGTGATACAATTCAAACATTCGATTCGGAGCATCCCATGACCAGCGTGATTGACATGGCACCGATCCTATCCCTTCCCGTTGCCCAGCGGTTTGAAGTGATAGGAGCCATCTGGGATAGCATTGCCGACGAAAAGGTGGAAGTTGAAGAGTCCGACGAACTGATTGCGGAATTGATCCGCCGCCGTGAGGACGCCTTCGCTAATCCTGAGGATTGCGTGCCGTGGGAGCAAGTCCGAGATGCGGCGGCCGCAAGGAGGCGGGGATGACTCCCGTCGTATTGCGAACGCTGGCGCAAATCGAATTCGACGAGGCTCACGATTTCTACGAAAGCCGTGTTCACGGTTTGGGAAAACGCTTCTCCGATACCGTGCAACGGTTGTTGGATCGTATTGGGATGAATCCCAAGATCTACCCTATCGCCAAACTTGATATTCACCGTGCCATTGTTCCAGGTTTTCCCTACCGAGTGTATTACTACATGGAAACACTTCGGGTTGTCGTAATCTCTGTATTCCACACCAGCCGTAACCCGGCCATCTGGCAAGGTCGCCGATGAACCCCCGCCGCATTGCCGCCGACATCCTCGAACGATCGCGCTTCCACGAAGCCTTTGCCGGGGAACTCCTCGACTCGGCGTTCGCCAAGCTCGGGCCGACCTCCGAGTACGATGGCGCGAATCGACGGTTGGTCACGCAACTCGTATTCGGCGTGTTGCGACGGCAGGGCACACTCGATACCCTCTTGCTGCCGTTTCTCAATCAACCGCTGGATCGAATGCACCGGGACACGCTGGATGTGCTGCGGCTCGGGGCGTTCCAACTGGCGTTCCTTACGCAGGTTCCGCGCCACGCGGCAGTAAACGAAACCATCGAACTGCTGCCGACGAATCGCGGGCAGGTGCGGAACTTCGCCAACGCCATCCTCCGGCGTGTGTCCGACCTCGTGACCGACGAGTACACCGATTTTCCCGGGCCGGATGCGTTGCCGATGGGCATCGAAAGCCGGGGGAATGAAGATGGCGGCGCGTTCCGCTTTCTCTCGAAGCCGATCCTGCCCGATCCTGAACGAGAGCCGGAAGCCTACCTCGCCGCGGGGTTCTCGTTGCCACCCTGGCTTGCGGAACGATGGTTCGACCGCCACGGCTTCGACGAATGCGTGCGGCTCGGGTTTTGGTTCAACGCGCCGCCGGGGATGTGGCTGCGGGTGAATACGCGGCATGGGAACCGCGAACGATACCTGCAATTCCTCGCCGAGCGCGACATCCTTGCGGAACCGGCCGATCATCCGCAAGGCGTGAAATTGCTGGGCGGGGCGAACGTCCGCGAGTTACCCGGTTACGACGATGGCCTTTTCAGCGTGCAAGACCTCACCGCGATGCGTGCCGCCAGCGCGTTGAATCCGCAACCCGGCTGGAAGGTGCTCGATCTTTGCGCTGCCCCCGGCGGCAAGACGACTCACCTCGCCGAACTGATGCACAACAGCGGCCGGATCGTCGCCTGCGACATCGTCCCGCAGCGGCTCGATACCGTCATGGCGCTGTGCAAACGCCTGGGCATTACGATTGTCGAACCGGCGCTCGTCGTCGATGGCAGCGATGCCCCGGCGGGGCCGTTCGATGCCGTGCTGGCCGATGTACCGTGTAGCAACACCGGCGTGCTGGCCCGCCGCCCCGAGGTGCGTTGGCGATTAGAACCGCACGAACTCCCGCACTTGATTGAACTGCAAAAGCGTTTGTTGAACGTGGCACTCGACCGCGTGAAGCCCGGCGGTATCGTACTCTACTCGACGTGCAGCATCGAGCCGGAGGAGAACCGGGGCGTCGTTCAAACGATATTGCGGGAACGCCCGGATGCGGAATTGGAAGCCGATCACATCTCGATCCCCGGCCTCCCCGCCGACGGCGGCTACTGGGCTAGGCTGCGGAGGAAGTGAATTGCTGTAGTTGCGGTTCCATACCAAGGCCCGCCAAATAGAATTCCTCTTTCACTCCGTTCCAACGATGGCCCTCCATGACCGCGAAGATTCCGATCGTCGGCGTTGGCCCCGATGGCCTCGCCGGGCTGACCGCCCGTTCCCGCGAACTTCTCGCCACGGCCGAAGTGGTTTACGGTTCCGAAGGGGCGCTCATGCTCCTGCCCGAACTCACCGCCGAGCGCGTACGCATCGGTACGCACCTGCCCGAAGTGGTGGAACGGCTGAAAAGCGAGATCGGCCGCAAGCGCGTGGCCATCGCCGCCATCGGCGATCCTCTCTTTTACGGCACGGCCCGCTACCTCTGCGAGAAGATCGGCCCCGATTCCTTCGAGGTGCTCCCGCACGTTTCGAGCATGCAACTCGCCTTCGCACGGTTGAAAGAAAGTTGGGAGGAAGCGTACCTCAGCGATCTCTCCACGAAGGAACTCGATGACGTGATCGACAAAATCCGCACGGTGGAAACCGTCGGGTTGTTCACCTCGGAGAAGTACCCGCCCAACCGCGTGGCCCGCGAACTCTTGGCCCGCGGCATCGATTACTTCCACGGTTTCGTCTGCGAGAACCTCGGCGGCAAAGATGAACGCATCACCCGCGGCGAACTTTCCGAACTTCAGGATATGCGCTTCGATCCGTTGAACGTGCTGATTCTCCGGCGGAAACCGAACACGCCCGATCGACCCAAGGCCGGGGCATCGCTTCGCCGCTTCGGCAACCCGGACGACGTCTTCGCTCAAAGCCGACCGAAAACCGGCTTGATTACCCAAGCAGAAGTGCGAGCCGTGGCGTTGGCCCAGATGGATCTCCACCCCGGCGATGTAGCTTGGGACGTCGGCGCCGGTTCCGGTTCCGTAGCTATCGAAATGGCCCAACTCGTTACGCCCGGCACCGTGTACGCCATCGAACAGGATGCCGCGGATTACCACCTCATTCAAGCGAACCTCGAAACCTTCGGCATCCCGAACGTGAAGCCGATCTTCGGCACCGCCCCCGGTGCGTTCGAACGCTTGCCCCCCCCGAATGCGATCTTCGTCGGCGGCAACGGCGGCGAAGTGAGCCGTTTGCTCGAAGCTAGCTACGCGGCCCTTCGGCCCGGAGGGCGGTTGGTATCGAACGTCGGCACGCTGGAGATGATCTCGGCGACGTACGCCGTGTTGAAGCGGCTCGCCACGAATGTGGACGTGCTGTTGATGAACCTCTCCCGCGGCGTGGAACAATTGGAGAGTTTACGCTTCGAGGCGGTGAACCCGACGGTGTTGTTGCGGGTGAAAAAACCGATGGCGTGAGGTAGAATGAACAAACGACGAGGACTTGCAATGACTGCGACGTTTGAATCCTTGGGCTTGGCGCATCTGTCGCCGGCGGCGCGTAAAGAGTTTGCGAACCAACTCCTGGCGGATGCGGAGACTCCGCCGCCGCCGGTGTCCGAATGGATGAAGAACTACGTTCGCCAGTTGCAAGCCGAAGCGCGAGCCAATCCGGACGACTGGATCGACGGCGATGAATTCCACGCCCAGTTGGAAAAGGAGTTCCCCGAGTGAAACGCAACTTTCGGTACAGCCGGAGATCCCAGAAGGAAGTTCGCCAAGCGGTGTGTTGGTACGAAAGTGAACGAAAGGGGCCGTGGCGGGAAATTTTCGAAAGCCGTGGAGAACCAAGTCGAGCGGCTCGCGAAACTACCTTTTCAGTGGGAAGAAATCGAAATCAACATCCGACGAAGCCCATTGCTCGGATTCGGCTCCTACTACATCGTTTACGAAGTCCATGACGATCACATCCTCGTCCCGTCCGTCTTCCACGCTTCGCGTGAACCCAAGGATTACTAAACTTCCTCCATGCCCGACCTCATCGAACCGCGGACGCTCCAAGGCTTCCGCGATTATCCTCCGGCGCTGATGATTCCCCGCGAGCGCGTACTGCAAACCGCCCGCGAGGTGTACCGTTCCTACGGCTACGCGCCCATCGATACGCCGGCGATTGAATACGCCGAGGTGTTGCTGGGCAAGGGCGGCGGCGAGAACGACCGCATCGTCTACCGGTTCAAGGACAACGGCGACCGCGACGTGGCTCTGCGTTTCGACCTCACCGTGCCGTTCGCCCGCTTCGCCGCTGTCCACGTGCCGCAACTCGGCACGCCATTCAAACGCTACGCGATGGGCCCCGTCTGGCGCGGCGAACGGCCGGGCCAGGGGCGCTACCGCGAGTTCTGGCAGTGCGATTTCGACACCATCGGCACCACGTCGAACGCCGCCGATATCGAAGTGGCATTGGTCATCAACGATCTGTTCACCGCACTCGGCTTCACGAACTTCCAAGTGCGAATCAACAACCGGCTGCTGCTCAACGGCTTGCTCGAAAGCATCGGCGTGCTGGATAAGGCCGCACCTGTGCTACGATGCTTGGATAAACTTGCGAAGATCGGCCGAGAGAAGGTCATCGAAGAAATGGTGCGCGAAGCGGAGGTATCCATTGAGCAGGCGAACCGTGTGCTGATCCTCGCGGAGGCGCAAGGTTCGAATGAAGACATCTTGAACGCGGCGGAAGCCAGCTTCAACGGCCCCACCAACGAGAAGGCCCGGGCAGGCCTTCAACACCTGCACGAATTGATCGCCGCTGCCAAGACCGCCGGCATCCCCGAAGGTCGCATCGCCATCGATCTGAGCATCGCCCGCGGGTTGGATTACTACACCGGCACCATTTACGAAACCTTCCTCGGCGACCTGCCCAAGATCGGCAGTGTCTGCAGCGGGGGCCGCTACGACAACCTCGCCAGCCTGTACACCAAGCAAGTCCTTCCCGGCGTCGGAGCCAGCCTCGGCGTCGATCGCTTGCTCGCCGCGATGGAGGAACTCAAACACCCGTGGATGACCGGCCAGAACACGCCCGCCCCGGTGCTGGTGCTGCAATTCGATAGCAAGTATCTGGGTGATTATCAGCGCGTCGCGCGGGTGCTGCGGGCCGCCGGCATTGGCACGGAAGTCTTTCCGGAAGTGAAGCGGCTGAAGGCGCAGTTCGAATATGCGGACAAGCGCGGCTTCAAAGCGGCGGTGATTGCCGGGGAAACCGAGATGAGCCAAGGCGTGTGGAAAGTGAAGGATCT
>JBBQWA010000083.1:0-14816 GCA_038211045.1 Gemmatales bacterium | reverse complement strand
AAGACTTGGCCCGACCTCGCCATAGGACTTTACGAGCGGCTAACCGGCCGCAATGCAGAGATTGCGTACGAATTCGTCGACATGCACGTCAAGATCCCGAGTGGGACCGGCCCGCAGGCGGAGCACGCCGAGTGGGTCTTCAATGGCACGCTGAAGATCCGCACTCGTGACTTGGGCCAAAGCCCAAACTGACAATGGCCGGCCGTCTAGACGGGTTTGTCGACGGCCGGCCAGTTACCCTTCTAGCAGACGGCCACGACCTCACAATCGTGTCCGGTTCTATACGCACGTTGTTTAAGCTCCGGCGGATGTGGGGAACCGTCGCCCGGCCGCTGGGTATGATCCTCGCCGGGATGAACATCAAACTCTCGGTGCGTGCCCCTTTGCTTGGTCGTGTCGAATTGCTTCCGCACACAAGTCTGTTGTTCCGATTGATCCTTCGACGTCGGGTAGGATCGTAGCGAGCGCGAAGAAATTGGGTTTGAACTCGCTTGAATGACTTACAAGTAGGGTTTGAGAGCGCTGGTCGGAAAGACCCAAGGATCGGCGTATCAAAAAGTGTCGCAATTTTAGCGATAAGCGGGTAAGGATCATCCTCTTACAGTTGTCGCGTGCGTGTTCCACTCGGAGGCCAAGGATTCAACATTCAGCTATGCCTTCTCGACGGCGAGTTCGCGCATGGCTTGGCGAATGAAAAATGAAAAATGTATCTCGTTATTTTACAGCTAGCCAAGTTGTGAAGGGATCTAATAGTGAGATTCAGCTCATTATTACTAACAACAAGGAAAGCAAACCTATCGACGGCGCAGGAAACAACACGACGACGTCCTTATCAAATTGTGATGTTGCAATAAATATTCAATTCGAGAATGGTGTACTATCTGAATTTAGGCGTATTTGGGACACATGGGACGTTGCTGAAGCAAAAATAATCTCGATTCCGAACCAAGGGAAGATTCGCAAAGTATCGGTCGGGGGTTCGTTCAAACTCAACGATGGCAATCGTGGAACTTTCGATTTGGAGTTTGTTTGGAAGGCTGAAAATGGAAAGTGAGATTTGGCCCAAGTCACGGTCTCGTACGTTTCCCGGTTGGAAAGCGGTCAGATCGCGCCGGGGATCGACTTGGTCGAGCGGATCGCCAAGGCCATGGCGATCGCGGTGGCGGAATTATTGCCCGCGAAGGGCGAGCCGAACCCGCTACCGGTCTTGCACGAACACGCCCAGAAGATGTTCCAGTACCGCTCCAGTCCCTCATCCGCCATGACGACGCGGAAGCATTCCATCGCCTCAATCCTATCTTGGCTTTGATTCTCGAGTCCGCATCGAAGCGAGCATAGTCCTGAAGCTCGGTTACTTCTGCATTGAGAATCCATCGAGTCAACGGATAATATCCTGCCAAACATCCAATTCGGTGTCACAACGCAAAGGCATTGGTCAAAGGATGGCTGAGTTCGGTTACCTCGGCGGGCGGATCGTTTCACTACTTCTCGGGGGAAACCAACCAATCCTTCAGCAATTTGCCATCCTTGTTTTTCAAACGGAGCATCTCGAAGCGGATTTCCCCGGCGGCGGTCGAAGGATCGATCCGCAACCCGGTGATTGACTTCTCGCTCGGGATCGCAACTTCGAGAGTCTGCCAAGCATTGTCGTGTTTCGGCTCGTACGCGGTGGAGCGGTCGCGGTGGAAGGCCTTTTCCGAATCGGTCGCCCAGTACACTTGGCCGCTGCCGCGGCTGCCCGATTTGAACTTCAATTCGAGGGTGTACGGGCCGACACCCTTGGGCAGATCCTTCGTGGAGAAATACGGATCGTTTCCGGTGGAAGTCACGATCAAAGCACCGTCTTTGATTTCGAGCTTGGCATCCTTATTGGAAGACCAACCGGCAATGCCTGCGGGAACGGGAACCTCGCGATAGTTCGGGTTCCGCTTCGGCACGACAGCTTCGGTATCCTTCAGGAAGCCCCCGATCAAGCCGTTGAGTTCCTTCGCCAATTCCGGCTTTTCCGGAGCCAGATTCTTCGTTTCGCCCACGTCGAGTTTCAGGTCGTAGAGTTCGAGTTTGTCGCTGCCGTCCGGGTTGTCGGCGAAGAAACGGATCAATTTCCAATCGCCCTTGCGAACCCACGTGGCGGGCCGGAAGCCGTCGATGTCGCTCCGCCCGCCGTGGGGGAAATGGCTGAAGAGCACATCCCGCTTCACCGGTTCGCCGAGGAATGCAGGGGCGATGCTCGTGCCATCGAATTTCGCGCCCTTCGGCGTTTCGAGCTTCGTCATTTCTAAAAGCGTCGGAAAGAAGTCGGTGCTTTGGGCGAAGGTATCGCTGCGGCTCCCGGCTTTCGTTTTCCCCGGCCACACCACCAACAGTGGAACGCGGGTGCCGCCTTCGTAATTGCTCGCTTTGCCGCTGCGGAGCGGCGCATTGCTCGTGACGGGAATGCCCGCGTACGCCTCGTTGTTGGTAGCTTCTTTGGCCACGTTGTGCCAGCCGCCGTTGTCGCTCGTAAAGACGATGATCGTGTTCTCGGTGAGTTTATTTTCTTCCAACGTGGCGACGATTCGTCCGACGGCATCATCGAGGCTGCGGATCATCGCGGCGTACACCGGGTTCCTTTGCGCCGCTTTCGGATCGGCCCGCTTCGCCGCTTCTTCGATGTAATCTTTCTTACCCATCCACGGCGAGTGGACGCCGAAGGCCCAGAAATTTAGGTAGAACGGCCGATCTTTGTTCTCTCGGATGAACTTGGTCGCTTCATCGGCCATGCGGTCGTCGATATGATCCCCGGCTTTGCCTACCCCTTTCCAGAACGCCCACGGGGCGAAGTATCCGTTGCCTCCGCCGGGGCCAGGGCCGGGAGTGTGGGGGAGATCGACATCGAAACCGTGTTGCAATGGCGAATACGGTTCGGCGCCGAGGTGCCACTTTCCGAAGTGGCCCGTGCGGTACCCCGCATTCTTCAACGTTTTCGGCAATGTGACGTAATCGGTTTTCAATCGTGTGATCGAATCGGCCACCAATACTTTTGCGGTCGGCCCACCCGAGGCCAATCGCTTTTCCAATTGAACCGCTGGCAAATGACAATTCGGCGCGGTGATACCGATCCGTGCGGGGGCAAGCCCTGTGAGAATGCTGCTGCGCGTCGGGGAACAGAGCGGGCTGGCGGAATAGGCGTTCGTAAACAGCATCCCCTTCTTCGCCAAAGAGTCGATGTTCGGGGTGCGGTGGAAGGTGCTCCCGTAGCAGCCGAGATCGTGGCCCCCGAGATCGTCCGCGAGAATGAACACGATGTTCGGTGGAGGTTCCTTGGCGAGAGCCGCACTCGCAGACGCGATCAATGCGATGGAGCAAACGTGCCAGAGTCGGAACATGGAAATCTCGGGAGAGGAAGTTCTCGGGCGTGCCGAAGTATCTCAAGCGAGCGGCTGGGTGGTTCGCGAAGCGAACCGAGAGAGGGGTTCTTCGATACGTCGTTCACCCCTCTCCCTCAAGCGGAGAGGGTAAAAAACCGTTGCCACTCACATCAGCGGGTGAGCAACCCGCGCGCCTTCATCCACGCTTCGAGCTTGTTCGACCAATCGGCCAAGGGCAATCCGGATTTCAGCCCCAAGCCCACGCCGTGGGCGCCTTTTTCGTATTCGACCAACTCGACGGGCACTTTGCATTTCTCGCACGCAGCTTTGAACAACCGGCTGTTTTCGATCGGCACCGCTTTGTCTTCGACCGTGTGGAAAAGGAACGTCGGCGGGGTCTTCTCGGTCACTTGCTTTTCGTTGGAATAGAACTCGAGCAGTTTGGCATCCGGGTTCGGCCCGAGCAGGTTGTTCCTCGATCCGGCGTGCGTCTTAGCATCCATCGTGATCACCGGGTATGCGAGGATCGCGAAATCGGGGCGGCTGCTTTGCTTCTCAATCGGATCGGAAGAATCGGCCTTGCCTTCATCGAAATGGGTGGCCGCGGTAGAAGCTAAGTGCCCCCCGGCGGAGAACCCCCACACCCCGATCTTCTTGGGATCGAGCTTGAGTTCGCCCGCCTTGGAACGCACGGTACGGATGGCGTGTTGAACGTCGAGCATCGGTCCCGGTTGAAGGGGAGCCTTGATCTTCGATTCGCCGACGGTGCGGTACTTCAAAATGAACGCGGCCACGCCACGGGCGTTGAGCCACTCGACGATCTCCTTCCCTTCGTGGCCGACGGCACGACCGGAGTAGCCGCCGCCGGGGCACACAACGATGGCCGCGCCGGTCGCTTTGTCTGCTGGGGGAAGGTACGCGGTGAGTGTGGGGATGTTGCCTTTCTCGGAACTCGTCGGGCCGGGAATGGCATCACCCCAGAGCGGAACGGCAGTGGGTTCGGGTGCGGCGGAAAGCACGAGTGCGAGCAGTGCGGTCGGGATCATCGCGAGGCCTTGGGTGGTGGGAGATATTCCATTCGCAATGTACCCGAAATCGCACTGCCGCGACAGGGGCTATCCCGCGCCGGTATGTCGTCGAATTGCCAATCGTTCGATCATTCCGAACATCGCTTCGATGGAGAGTGCGAGCACCGCGGCCGGGATCGCCCCTTCGAGCATCAAAGACACGTCGAATTTGTCGATGCCCCGGAGGATCGGTTTGCCGTAGCCACCGGCGCCGATGAACCCACCCAAGGTCGCGGTGCCAACGTTGATGACGGCGGCGGTTCGCACCCCGGCTAGGATCATCGGCGCCGCCAGCGGCAACTCGATTCGCCAAAGGATGGCCCACGGCGGCAAACCGAGGGCCTCGGCGGACTCCCGCAAGGAAGCGGGAATGCCCGTCAGCCCGGCGTAAGTGTTCCGCACGATCGGCAACAAGCTGTACAAGAACAGTGCCGCGATCGCGGGCGGGGCACCGGTGCCCTTGCCGAGAAGCCACATCATCACCGGGATCATGAACAGCAGCAGTGCCAGTGAGGGAATGGTTTGCAGAACGCCGCTCGCGGCGAGGATCCCCTTGCCGAGTGTTGGCAGGCGGGCGGCGACCACGCCGAGGGGGATGGCAACGAGTACCGCGGCGAGTAACGAAGGCACCACCAGAATCAGGTGCTCGTACGTCGTTTCCAGTATTCGTCCGGCCAGCGTACTCTCGGTTTGACTCTGCAGTTCGATGCCCAAATCGCGCGCGAGAAACTCCGAAGCGATCTGCGGTTCGCCTTCCTTGCGTTCCCCTTGAACGCGGCTGTTCATCCGTTGCATCTCGGGTTCGCCAATCCGGCCTTCGAGCCGGAGGAGTTGTTCCAACACTTTCGGATGGCGGGTTTCCAAATCGGTGCGGTAAAGCCACACGGCTTCGTAGGCAGGGAAGAAGTCGCGGTCGTCGGGTAGCACCAGCAGATCGTATTGGGCAATCTCGCCATCGGTAGTGTACACCTCGGTCAGATCGATGGCTTTTTCCACGAGTGCCCGGTAAGCGTGAGAGTGAACCATCGTTTGGATATTCGTTTGCGGCAAACCGTAATGTTTCTTCAACCCCGGCCAACCGTCCGTACGATCGAAGAACTCGGGGATGAAGCCGCAGCGCAAATCGGCGAACTCGGGCCGACGTAAATCGGATACTTTCGCGATCCCATTCGCCGCGGCCACATCCTTCCGCATGCCGAGGGCGTAGTTGTTACGGAAGCCGAGCGACTTGCTCTTTCGAATCCCTTTGGATGCGAGGGCGGCGTCAACGTCAGATGGATTTTTGAAGATGTCGTTTTGGATCGTTCCGGTGTACTCGACGTAGGCATCGATATCCCCTTGAGTGAGGGCGAGCCAAACGGCCGGGGTTCCGCCGAGGTCTTCGCGCCGCGCGTCCGCCCCGGCATGCCGGGCGAGTTGGGTGCCCATCTCCGCGAGGATGATCGATTCCGTGAACTTCTTGGAGCCGATCACCACGGGTTTGTTCACCGGTGCCGAGCAACCGGCGAGTAGCCAAAGGGCGAGGTGAGCGGAAAGCCGAAACGCATTCATACCGGCACCTCGGGGCCGCGTTGGGCCTGCACAAACCGGGTGACGAACGGATCGGCGGGGCGATGCCAGAGATCGGAGGGGCTACCCACTTGTACGATTGCGCCGCCGTTCAACAGGACGATGCGATCGGCGAAGAAGGATGCTTCGCCGAGGTCGTGCGTCACGAGGATCACCGTCTTCCCGAGCGAACGGAAGATCTCTCGGAGTTCCGTTTGAAGATCGGCGCGCACCAGCGGATCGAGGGCGCCGAGCGGTTCGTCGAGCAAGAGCGCGTCCGGATTCAACACGAGCGCACGCATGAGGCCGACGCGCTGCTTCTGCCCACCTGAGAGTTCCTGCGGGTAACGGTCGAGTGCATCGGCGGGGAAGCGGGTGAGTTCCGCGAGTTCCCGTACCTTCGCATGGATCTTCGATTGTTGCCAGCCGAGGTGCCGGGCCATGAGGGCGACGTTCCCGCGCGCCGTCATGTGCGGGAAGAGGCCACCATCTTGGAGAACGTACCCAGTTCGCAGGCGAACCGAGCGATACGCCTCCGGAGAAACCGGCACGCCATCGAAGGTGATCATGCCGGCATCCCGCGGGATTAGGCCGATGAGCAAACGGAGCAGCGTGGACTTCCCGCAACCGCTGGGGCCGATCAGTACGGTCGTGCGACCGTTCGGGATTTCGAGCGAGATCGGCCCGAGGGCCGTTCGCCCGGCGTACCGCTTCGTTACTCCGTTCAGAGCGAACATCACGCCTCCACGGTCACGCCTTTCCAGAAGGCCACGTAGCCCGCGATCTCTTTCGCGGCATCCTTCGGCTCCGGATAGTACCACGCGGCATCCGGGTTTTTCTTCCCGTTCGCATCAATGGTGTAATAGCTCGCCGTGCCCTTCCAACCGCAAACGGTGTGCGTGGCACTCGGTTGAAAGTGTTCCTGGACGATCGCGCTCGCCGGGAAGTAGTGATTGCCCTCGACCACGACGGTCGCGTTCGATTCGGCCAGTACGGCCCCGTTCCAGATCGCTTTCATTGGGTTCCCTCGAAAAGAGTTAGCCGATCGCCGTCATGTATAACACGGCGAAAAATCGGCGCGAATCGGTCCAAACTTCATCGACCCGCAGGCCGCTCGCCGCAGCACGGCGGCCGAATTCGGCGAGGTCGCACTTGTACGAATTCTCGGTGTGGATCGTTTCCCCATTACGGAACCCGAAGGTTCGTCCACCCACCGTGACTCGTTGTTCGTGCATACTCACGAGATGCATCTCGATGCGGTGCAACTCGCGGTTGTAAAAGGCGCGATGGCGGAACGCCGCGATATTGATATCGGCACCGAGTTCGCGGTGGAGACGCACCAACAGATTGCGATTGAACTCGGCGGTGATGCCGCGGGCATCATTGTAGGCCGCTTCCAACACCCCAATATCCTTTTGAAGATCGATGCCGAGGAGCAAACCGCCGCCGGGGCCGACGAGGCGCACTATCCTTCGCAAAAGGGCATCGGCCTCGGGCGGATCAAAATTGCCAATGGTCGAACCGGGAAAATAGGCCACGCGCCGCTCGGCGGGGAGTGCGGGAAGCACAAACGGGTGGGCGAAATCGGCGACGACCGCGCGGACATCGAGCTTCGGATAATCGTTCGCTAGTTCCTTGGCGGCGCGTTGCAGGTGTTCGCCCGAAACGTCCACCGGTAAATATGCGGCCGGTTGAACGAGCCGGTCGAGCAACCATCGCACCTTCGTTAGACTTCCGGCGCCGAGTTCGATCAGTGCGCAATTCGGCCCGCAACGTGCAGCCATCGCCGCGGCATGTTTGCGGAGGATCGAGAGTTCCGTGCGCGTGGGGTAGTACTCTTCGAGCGCGGTAATCCGATCGAACAACTTCGAACCGATGGCATCGTAGAAGTATTTGGAAGGCAGCCGCTTGCGGGGGCGCGAAAGGCCTTCGAGAACATCGTCGAGAAACGGGTCGACGTTCATGCGGCACCGTCTTTGGCGAGTTGAAGCCCGGAGAATTGCCATCGCGCATCGGGTGGGAAGAAGTTGCGGTAGGTCGGCCGCGTGTGCCCTGCGGGAGTCGCGAGTGAACCGCCGCGGAGCACCATTTGGTTGCACATGAACTTGCCGTTGTATTCCCCCACTGCGCCGGACGCCGGGCGAAAACCGGGATACGCGGTGTACGGGCTGGCCGTCCACACCCAGACGTCACCGCGGGAAAAGTTACGCCCCGAAATCCCCGCGGTTTCCCATTCGAATTCGGTCGGCAACCGAGCACCAGCCCAGCGCGCGTAGGCGTCGGCTTCGTAGAAACTGATGTGGCACACCGGTTCATGGGCAGCGATTGGCTTCATGCCTTGGAGCGTGAAGATCGACCAACCTTCCTTCCCGCGTTCCCAATACAACGGTGCAACCCAACAATCGTTTCGAACGGCGGCCCAACCATCGGAGAGCCAGAACTCGGGGCGTTCGTAACCACCATCTTCAATGAAGTTCAAATATTCGCCGTGGGATACCGGCCGCGTTGCGATCTGGAAATCGCGGAGGTACACATCGTGCGGCGGCCCTTCGTTATCGAAAGCGAACCCGCCGCCAGCGCGGCCGAGTTTCCGCAACCCCGCCGGGAACGATTGCCATTGCATCGGAGCGTCGTCGCCCTGGGGATTCCCGGCGTCGAGCGAGTAGATTGGCCGCAGAGGGTTCATTCCGAAGGCGTGCTTCACGTCGGTGACTAGCAACTCTTGGTGCTGCTGTTCGTGGTTCCAGCCGAGTTCGATCACCGATGCGATGAGTTGCAGCGCGGGTTCATCCACCGTATCAATCAGCGCGAGGATTTGCTCATCGACCGCACGGCGATAGTCGTACACCTCCGCAACCGTAGGCCGGGAGAGCAACCCGCGTTGCGCGCGAGGCCACCGATCCCCGATCGCATCGTAATACGAATTGAAGAGGTAACCGAATCGCTCGTGGAAGGGTCGGAACCCGGGTACGTGCGGAGCCAAAACGAACGTTTCAAAGAACCACGTCGAGTGCGCGAGGTGCCACTTCGGCGGGCTGCAATCGGGCATCGATTGTAGTTGGTAATCTTCGATGGCGAGGGTTTGGCAGCGTTGTTCCGTCTCGGCGCGTGTCGACGCAAACGCCGTGGAAAGCGATAAGCGATCGTGTTGTTTCCGCGGGGCGATCGACATTCTGTTCGTCCGCGACGGCCGAATCGTAAGGACTTAGTTTAGGCATCTCGAGTGCCAAGAATCCCGGAGTTCGCGGGAGTTTCTTTTCGCGCAGTCATGTCACCGGCTCGCTTCTTCCATTACGCGAATCGATTCCGGTTCCAACTCGATCTTCGTAGCGTCGAACAATTGGCTCAGTTGTTCCACGCTCGTCGCACTCGCAATCGGTGCCGTGATGCTCGGCCGGGCCAGCAACCAAGCGATGGCGATCTTGCCGGGTGTCGCTCCGTACTGCGTTGCCATGCGATCCAACGCCGCCAAGATTCGCAAGCCGCGTTCGTTCAAATACCCTTTCGCTTTGGTTCCGCGCACACTCTTTTCCAGATCGGCTTCGGTTCGGTACTTCCCGGTAAGGAACCCGGCGGCCAGCGAATAGTACGGAATCACCGCCAAGCTTTCCGCTTCGCAGAGCGGTTCCAACTCGGCTTCGTACCCTGCACGGTCGTACAGGTTGTACCCCGGTTGCAGGCATTCGTACCGGGGCAACCCGTGGGTGCGGCTCGCATCGAGGGCTTGCTTCAACCTCGCGGCGGAATAGTTCGAAGCGCCGATCGCCCGGACTTTCTTCCGTTGAATCAGTTCGCCGAAAGCGCCGAGCGTTTCTTCGAGCGGTGTCGTTTCATCGTCTTTGTGGGCTTGGTACAAATCGATCGTATCGATTTGCAATCGATTCAACGACCGTTCGAGGGCCTTGTGAATGTACGCGGCGGACAATCCCTTCTCGCCGCCGATTTCCATCCCCACTTTGGTGGCGATCACCACCTTCCCACGTTGGCCCGAGGATTTCAACCATCGGCCGATGATCGTTTCCGATTCCCCCCCGGAGTTGCCGGGCGCCCACGTCGAGTAAACGTCCGCCGTGTCGATCAAGTTGAAACCGGCCGCGACGAACGCATCCAAAACTTTGAAGGAAGTCGCTTCGTCGATCGTCCAACCGAAGACGTTCCCGCCGAGTGCCAGCGGCGCGACTTCGATGCCCGAGTTACCGAGTTTGCGCATTTGCATGGGGATACTCCTTACCGAGTGGGATGTCTTGTATGACCCTCTCTCCCGCTGGGGAGAGGGTCGTTTCGAGCGAAGCGAGAAGCGGGGAGAGGGGCTTCATAACCAATCAAAACCCCTCTCCCCGTCCCGAAACGGGACGACCCTCTCCCCAACGGGAGAGAGGGTGGAAATCCAACCACCGCTCGCCTTACCGAGTGGGTGGAACGATATCGTACACGGCGATGGGCCGGGTTGAAGCACTCTCGCCGATGGCCCAACGGGAATGGGTAACGCGCCATCCGCCCGCTTCCAAGCTTTCCAATAATGGCAGGCTATCCGCCCGGTACGGGTCGGCGAGCAGGAGCCGCCCACCGGGTGCGAGATTGCATTCGAAGATCCGCCGCAACGGATCGTGCAAGCTATCGGCGTACAGGATGTCCGAGCCGATCAACCAATCGTAGCGGTCGGTATCATTCCATTCGTTCCAATCGTCCATGCGATATTCGATTCCCGTGGCTCGGTTGCGCTGCCCATTCAATTTACATATGTGCAGGGCCAATTCTTGCCGATCGGTTTGAATCACCTTGGCACCGAGCGAAGAAGCCACGATCCCCGGCAAGCCGGTGCCCGCACCGAGTTCCAATACCCGCTTACCCTCGAACTCGAGCGGGCGTAAGGCGATTTCGTGCGCGAGGGCCAAGGCGGCGGGCCAAAGTGCCACGCCGTAGGGCATCGCATCCGCCTCCTTGGCACGTCCGGCCAAGAAGCGTGATTCATCCGTTTTACTGACAATTGCTGCGGTGTAAGCAATAACCCATTCCCGAGAGCCCACCGCAATCCGACATTCCGCGAGCGGATAATCTCCCGCGGTCGTGTGCAAAGTGGAAGGTGTGTTCACTGCGACTTCACGTTGTAGAATCGAATCGAATGCCCCACTATCCTACGCACCGAGAACCTCGCGAAAGGGGTGCGGCAATTCCTATTCCTTCCAGGCAATACCCCCCGGAAAGGAGGCTAGCGGAATTGGAATGGCCGCTGTTGGGTTATGGCGGGTGGGGGGTGGCATTCCCGAGCATCGCTCGTTAGCCCGCCGTGGTGTTCTAACACAGCGGGTTCACGCCCAATCGTTATAGGCTATGGCGAATGCCCAGATATGATCCGTCGTTCCCACACAGGCGAAAATCCAGCCCTTTCGTTTCGTGCACCGTAAGACTAAACTATCGTCAATTCGTTCCAAGAACTGGATTCCCGCCTTCGAGGGAATGACGGAAATCAGCTTGAATCATCCGGAAACGATTCTGTGCCGCGAAAGTTCCGCGTCGAAAACGATTGGGCTGACGCCCGCTGCTCGGGATCATGTTGCCGAACTCACTTCCCCCGGCTCGTCAGGTCGGCGAGGCGTTTCTCGGCTTCCTTCAACCGTGCCGGATCGGTGTCGTTGTGAATTTCCTCGCGGTAGGTTTCGATGGCTTTCGTGCGATCGTTCAAGGTGCGGTCGTAGATCAACGCGGCCCGCATCAAGGCGTCGTTGTGCGTGCCCTTCCGCCATTGGAAGGAACGCTCGAAGTACGCGGCGGCGCGGTCGGCTTGTTTGAACGCCTTGCCCTCGTAAAGTTCGCCCAGTTGGTAGGCCACATCGGCGATTTTATCGCTGGTCGGGTAGCGCTGGAGGATTTCTTGGAGGAGGATTTCGGATCGCTTCTGATTGAGCAGGTAATCCGTGCCGAAGCCTTTGTCTTTGTACTTCATCGCTTCGGTGTACAAGTTGTTGGCTTCTTTGATATTCGCTTTCGCTTCGAGCGTAGCGGGGGGTACGTCGGCGATGTCGAGCCGATACGAAGGCTTGGTCATCAAGTGGTAGGTTTTCAGTTCTTCTTCGACCCACTTCATGCGGCCGCGATCCCCCACCTTCTCGTAGTGCTGATAGAGGTTGATGAGCGAGAGTTGGTATTCTTTACGCGCCGCCAACACCTTTTCGATGTGCTCGGCATCGTTCGTGTTGGTGGGCTTGGTAACCTTGGGGTTCGGTTCTGCGGCGAAGGCGAGGGTGGCGAAGAAAGTGGAAATGAGCATAGTTCGCATAGTTGAAGCCTCGGGAGCTAAATTTTCGGCACCGCGGGGTGAGTACCGCTGCTGCTCGGCCGATTTTCGGGGCGACCGAACACCATCCTTCCGGCGGGCGTTTGCAAAACGCTCGTCACGATGATCGAAACATCCTGCCCGATCAAGTGCCGGCCCTGTTCGATCACGCACATGGTTCCGTCGTCGAGGTAGCCCACGCCTTGGCCCGTTTGGTCGCCCGCTTTCAATACTTTCACTTGCAGATATTCGCCCGCCAGTGCGACCGTCTTCAAGGAGTTCGCCACTTCGTTCAGATTGACGACTTCCACCCCTTGCAGTTGCGCGATTTTATTCAGGTTGAAATCGTTGGTGATGATTCGGCCGCCGACGCCCTTGGCGAAGAGCACCAGCCGTTCATCAACCCGGAGCTTTTCCGCGGCGGCGGCGGTAGGTTCGCCCCCCACGTGGCCATCGTGGATCAAAACCTCGATCCTCGGATTCTTCTGCAGTTTGGTCACCACGTCCAATCCGCGGCGACCCCGGGCTTTCTTCAGTTTGTCCGAACTATCCGCCACGGCTTGAAGTTCTTGCAGCACGAACTTCGGCATGATCAGCCGCCCGTCTATTATTCGCGTTTCGCACAAATCCGCAATGCGGCCATCAATGACTACGCTACTATCCAATACGAATGGCCTCCCCCCTTTGATTTGTTTGGAAAACTCGACGTAAGGGATAAGGAAGCGAAAATCGTCGCGGGTCTGAATGAGGATCGAAATCGCTACATAGCACGTCACTACCGTAATCAGCACGCGCAGCAGAATCGCCAATCTCCCTTGCTGTTCCGAATTGAGTTTCATCGAACTGGCGAACACGGTGAGCACCCCTTCGACGCCGATGCCGAAGAGCCAGCCGATGAACAAGCCGAACAGCAACCCGAAGAAGATCGAGGAGATCGTGGCGATCTGCTTATCTTCCTCGCGGAGGTCGGTGTAGATCACGATGGTAGCGATGAGCACGACGGCCGAAGCCCAGACGACACCGCCGAAGAAGCCCATGGTGTCTGGCAAATCGACCGTGCAAAAGGTGAAGGCGAACACGGCGAGAGTAAGCATCAACACCGCGAAACAGCCGCGGAGTAGCCAGAGCAGCATGGGAAAAGCCTCGGAGTTGGCGTCGGCCTGCATTGGGTGCGGGGAGACGGGAGAATGCGCGTTCAACTTATGGAACATTCGATGGGTGTGAAGCCGAGCGAGGGAACGAGGCGAATTCTGACGATGGCTGGAAGGACTCTGCGATTCCCAAAAACCGTTCGAGAAATCGCTTTCTCATCTTTCCTGCTGGTTCCATCGGGTAAAATCATCCGATAGTTACCGATAAGCGTATAAATTGCCCCGATATTGGCGGAGTTCGCGATGAAATCATTCAAGAAGTGCTTCTGGGCCGGTTTCGCCGCTTCGATCTTTGCTACCGGTGCCTCCGCACAAACCGATGGATCGACGGGAACTACCGGAGGTACTACGGGTGGTAGACTCGGTTCTTCGAGCCTCAATACGAACTTCGGCGGGGCCGGCGCCGGCAACGCGGCCGGCTCGGGCACTGCCATCACCATCGCGCCCCCTTCGCAGGTCCAGACTTCCAATTCGATGAGCTCCTCGAACATCATCGGCCAGTACTACGCCAACCCGATGTATCAGGGCCGATCCGGCACAGCTGGCTCGAGTACCACATCGATTACCAACCCAGGCGGGTTCAACACGGCTCTGTACGGGAGCGGCGGAACCGGTGGAACCGGTGGAATTGGTAGCCGTAGCAGTGGAGGTGGTGGAGGAGCGGCACCCTCCGGAGTCGGCGGCACCGGCGGCTTCGCCGGTTCCACTGGCACTACGGGAGCGACCGGAGCCACGGGCTTCGGCGGGGCCACGGGCGCCGGGGGCATCGGCGGAACCTCCGGGGCTACCGGCGGCTTCGGCGGCGGAACCACCGGTCGCACGGCGGGGGGCACCGGCGGATTCGGTGCAACAGGGGGAGCAGGGGGCCTCGGCAACACCCGCGGCCTCGGTGGAACCAGCGGCAACAATCAACAGAATAACGGATTGACCTCACCGCGGCCCATCGCATACACCGCCACCTACAAGTTCCCGGTTCCCGTGGTCACTCCCCTGATGCAGCAGGACGAATTGCGAACCCTCATCGATAGCAGTTCGCAGCTCATCGCCCCCAAGGATGTGAAACTGCAGACCCAAGCCGGTGGCATCGTGGTTCTCAAAGGCCAAGTGGCCGACGAAGATGAGGCACGCTTGGTGGAGGGGCTTCTGCGAATCACCCCCGGCGTCCGCGATGTTATCAACGAATTGACGTTCCCAAAAACGCCTTGATCGATTCCGTTACTTGAACAGCCCGAATGCCTTGTTCACCATAAGGGCAATACGACCCTTGGGCGATTGCAGATCTTTTGCACATTCTCCGGCGTGTTCTCAACGGTTCGTCCGTTCCACTGCTTGTGCTCGATGGAATACTTATCTAAACCCAATTGAGTCAGCCGCCAATCGTGTTTGGCCTCGGGGCGGAGAATCGTCGGGCGGTTGTGGATCTGCT
>JBBQWA010000082.1:0-14935 GCA_038211045.1 Gemmatales bacterium | reverse complement strand
CTTGTCTGGTGGAGTTGGGGAAAGACCCCCTCACCCCCAACCCCTCTCCCCGGGGGGAGAGGGGAGTTTGTTACGAAACCTTGTACTTGCCGGGCACCGGGATCGGGGCCGTGGCGAGTTGGCCCTTGATCTGCAAATCGGCTGGCATCGTCAGTTCTTTGCTGTTCAATGCCGCTTCCCAGGTGACCACTTGGCCCGAGTACACGGCCATGCGGCCCATGATGGCGGTCATCGTGCTTTCCGCCACGGCCTGCAACTCGTTCAACGGCTTGCCGGCTTTGATGCTTTGGATCATATCGATGTGTTCTTGAACGTACGGGGACGCTTCTTCGCGGGCACCCTTATAAATCTTCTCTTTGCCGATCATGTACTGGTTGACCCGGCTGGAACCCTTGGTGCCGTAGATTGTCTCGGAGACGTCTTGGGTGGTATTCGGCACGTGCGAGCAGTAGCTGTACATCGGGATGCTACCGGGATACTCGTACTCGATGCAGAACAGATCGAAGATGTTGCCGGTCTCGGCGACGCTGCCGGCCTTGCGGGCGATGCGGCCCCCTTGGCCCACGCACTTCACCGGGTGACCCTTCATCACCCAATTGATTACATCCAGGTTGTGGACGTGTTGCTCGTCGATGTGGTCGCCGCAGAGCCAGTTGAAGTGGTACCAATTGGAAAGCTGGTACTCCACATCGGACATTTCCGGTTTGCGGGCCTTGAACCACGGCTCGCGACCGTTCCAGGAGCAACGGGCTGAAACGATGTCGCCGATGGCCCCCGCGTGAATTTGTTCGACCGTCTTGATGTACCCGGCTTGGTGGCGACGCTGCGTACCCGCCACGATCGCCCGTTGCGATTTCTTCGCCAGTTCGGCCACTTCGAGGCACTTGCGGATGCCGGGGCCGTCCACGGCTACGGGCTTTTCACAGAAGACGTGCTTGTTGGCCTTGATGGCCGCTTCCACATGGTACGGGCGGAAGCCGGGAGGTGTGGCGAGGATCACGAGATCGCAACCGCTGGCGATTACTTTCTCGAAGGCATCGAGGCCACCGAACACGCGGTCGCCGACATCGACTTGATCCTTGTGGCTCTGGCTGTAGGCCTTCACCGTGGCTTGCGCCTTTTCGGCAAAGACATCCCCGGCGGCCCAGAACACAACGCTCTTATCGGCTTTCATGCTGTCGCCGATGGCACCGCTGCCGCGGCCACCGCAACCGATCACACCAACCTTGATTTTTTCGATCCCGGCCGCATGGACGGGGAGGAGACCCACGGAGGCTGCTGCCGCCCCGGCCTTGATGAAATCCCGACGATTGGACGTAGACATGAGAGTAGAACCTTTCGGAGAGGGAAAAACGGGGTTGGAAGAGGGTTACTGGCCCTTCTTGATGACGCTCGGTTTCAGCCCCACGAGGGCTGTGTATTCTTCGACCGGCAAGACCACGCGGAAGCCGATCATGTCCATCTTGGTGAGCCACCAGACGCTGCGGGGGAATTGAGGGTCTTCCCTCATCCAATCTTTTTCCGATGGCCAGCGGGCAGCACAACGCAGTTTCTCGGCTGGGTCGAACCACGAACCGCCGCGAACGACGTGCGACCATTTGGCATCGGTCGGTTTGATGAACGAGTGAGACAGCGGATCCTTCGCGGCAATTTCGTACACTTTGGGATCGTACTGATCGAGGCACCATTCCGCGACGTTGCCGTGCATATCGTATAGGCCGAAGGCGTTGGGCTTCTTCGTGCCCACCTTCTGCGTGGTGCCTTCCGGTTTGTCTTCGTTCTTGGAATTGTCTTTGAACCATGCGTAGTCGCCGAGTTTGTCTTTGCCGCCCTCGAAACCGAAGGCGCCGGTTTTGCCCGCCCGACAGGCGAATTCCCACTCGGCTTCGGTCGGCAGGCGATAACCCCGATTGGTTTTGCCGCGGAGCCAATGGCAAAACACCATCGCGGCGTGGTGGCTCATGCAGATGGCCGGTTTGCCCTCGCGGCCGTGTTCGTAGGTTTCATCCACATAAGGATTGGTCGGCCGAGTGATGGCATCCGGGCCGAGTTTCTTGTCCGGGTTCTTGGCTTCAAATAAACCCTCCGCCTCATCGCGTCGGGGTAAGCCAGTGCTGCGGAACCAAAGGTCGAAGAGTTCCCAAGTGGTCTCGAACTTCGCCATCCAGAATGGGCCGACTTTCACTTTGTGAACCGGCCCCTCGTTGGGTTGGCGTCCCGCTTCGTCGCCCGGGCTGCCCATTGAGAACTCGCCGCCGGGTACGTACACCAACTCGAAGTTCGTCTTCGATTTTTGCAACGTGAAGAGATCGGGATCTTTTTCGTCCGGTATCTTGATCGCTTCTTCGACGGTTTGGGTGAAGTCTTTGGCTGGGAGTTCGAGTTTGGTGGGAACCTTCGGTTCGGGCGGAACCGGCGGAATCGTATCGTCCGCGAAGAGGGCGAAACCGAGGGCGAATAGAATCACGATGGTTGGGAAAAGGCGTTTCATACCCGCTAGAATCTCCAGAAACGGGGTCGTTGTCAACCGCGGAGGGAAATTGCGATGCAGATTTCCTGTGCATTCAGTTCAATTGTACTCTACCCGGTTCTGTTCGCGTTTGCCAGTTCTGCCGCGGAACCGCCCGAAAAATTCGAGTTCGCGTCGGTTCATATGGGCACCGAATGGCGAATCGCCTTGTACGTTGCGGATAAGCCGAGCGCGGAAAAAGCGAGCCGTGCGGCTTTCGATCGCGTGGCCGAGTTGGAACTCGTAATGAGCGATTACAACACGTATTCTGAACTGATGAAGCTGTGCATTGCGAATGATGCCGAGCCGGGGAAGCCGAGAAAAGCCTCCGCTGATTTGTTCGATGTTCTGGAGAAGGCTCAACGGATTGCTAACGCTTCGGAGGGTGCATTCGATCCGACCGTCGGCCCGATTGTAAAACTGTGGCGCACAGCCCGCAAAATCAAGAAGCTGCCCGAAGCGAAAGAACTTACTGCGGCGAGGGAATTGGTCGGTTTCCAAATGTTGAAACTGAATGCAAAGGATCAAACGGTCGCACTGGCGAAGGCCGGGATGCGGCTCGATCTCGGCGGCATCGGTAAAGGGTACGCTGCGGATGCGGCAATCAAGGTGCTGAAAGAGCATGGGGTCACCTCGGCCTTGGTCGCCGCGAGCGGCGACATTACAGTTTCGGAAGTTCCGCCGGGCAAGCCGGGCTGGGTCGTCGAAATCGCTCCGCTGGAGAAGGGGGATGCACCGCGTCGGCTCGTTCTGGCGAACGCCTCGGTGTCCACCTCCGGTGATTTATTCCAGTTCGTGGAAATCGAAGGCGTGCGATACTCCCATGTGCTCGATCCCAAGACTGGCCTCGGCCTCACCGGTCGCCGCAGTGCGACAGTGATCGCCAAACAAGGTTGGCTCGCCGATAGCCTGACGAAAACCGTCAGCGTGATGCCGCCGGAGAAAGCGATAAAGGTAGTGGAAGGCTTCGAGAAGGCCGCGATGTTCGTAGCGGTGAAGGAGAAAGAGGATTCGAGGCTGCAGGTGTGTCAATCGAAGGCTTTCGTGGGTTACGAAGCGAAGTGATGGCCGTTTAGGATTAATGTTCCTCTGGCCAATATCTGAGCGAAGCTGTTCATGTCGAGAACTTGGATTGTGACGATGCCAATGTGTGTTCTCCCTTGTGTTGTTTGGCAATCACATGATCGACTTGGAAACGGTCGTATTGGCCCAGTTCCGGTAAATGGCAGTATTCGCAGATACCGAAAGACCGTTTGAAAACAATCTCACGCATTCGTGGCCGTCACGGTAGAGGATTGTGCCGTGGAACCGCGAGCGAGTGATTGCATGATCGATATCCATTGCCCGGCCAGTACGCGATCATCCAACTCCGCCCTTTCGTCGGCGGAGAGTTGGTTTTCGGAATTCTTGGCCAGCAGTTCCGATAGTCTGGCGTGATCCGCTTCACTCGCCCGGAGTTGCAGGATCGGTCGTGCGAGTATGGCGGGCATTGGTTCGATTCGATCAAGAATACGCCCAAACTGTTCAAAGTCGGATTCCGCTTTGACTGTTGCCTTGGTTCGTGTTGCCATGGGTATTCTCTTTTGGATAATGAAATCTTACCCCACACAATCGCTTTCCGCCAGATACCGCTCCGCCAAGCCATCGCGCAATTCCGCCGATTCCGCCGTCATTGTAATGTGCCCCACCTTGCGGCGGGGTTTCGGTTCCTTGCCGTACCAATGCAGGTGGACGCCGGGTTGTTGTAACACGGTGTTCCATTCGGGCTGCACGCCGATCAAATTGAACATGGCCGAGTGGCCGACGCAGGCGGTGCTACCCAATGGCCAGCCGAGCACCGCCCGCACGTGGTTCTCGAACTGGCTCGTCACGCTGCCTTCGGTGGTCCAGTGCCCGGAATTGTGAACGCGCGGGGCCATTTCGTTCACGAGCAACCGTGCCCCATCTTGGAACCACTCGATGGCGAGCACGCCGACGTAATCCAACTCGGCGAGTATTCGCGAGGCGTATTCGATGGCCCGTTCGGTGAGTTCTTCACCGGTGTGCAAGGCGGGGGCAAGGCTGCGGTAAAGCATTCCCTCACGGTGTTCGTTTTCCACGAGGGGGTAGAACGCGGTGGCACCATCCCGACCGCGGACGCAGAGCAGCGACACTTCGCGGTCGAACGGAACGAAGCCTTCGAGGATCAACGGCCGGCCACCGAGTTGGAGCCAAGCCTCCTCGGCATCGGCCAATGTTCGCAGAACCATCTGGCCTTTGCCATCGTAGCCGAAACGGCGGGTTTTCATCACGGCGGGCAAGCCGATGGTGCGGATCGCGTTATCGAACTCGGCCCGCGATTCCACCCCTGCGAACGGCGGCGTGGGGATGCCCAACGATTGCAGAAAGGTCTTTTCGACGAGCCGATCCTGCGAGACTTCGAGCGCCCGTGGCGGCGGGAACACTGGCACGCGCTCCGAAAGCCAGAGTGCCGTTTCCATAGGCACGTTCTCGAACTCGTAGGTGACGACATCCGACATCTGTGCCAGTTCGTACAGCGCGCGGTAGTCGTCGAACTCGCCGCGGATGTGCTGGCAGACCTGCCCGGCGCATGGATCGTCCGAGGGATCGAGCACGGTGGAACGAACGCCGAGTGGATACGCCGCGAGCGCGATCATCCGTCCGAGTTGTCCGCCGCCGAGGATGCCGAGGCGATTCATGGGCTATCCGCGTGCGGGAAGGTTGGGGCGCACCTTCAGAATTTCAATCGTCCCGGTCGGCTGGATGGCAAAATCAATGATCAGGAAATCGTGGAAGAGGATGCGAATGATCCCCGCTCTCGATTCGCCTTCGTTGACGCCGTTGCGGGAAAGTCGCTTTTCGATCTCATCGGAGGCACGGGTGATCTCGTCCCGCATCTCGGGCGGGCTTGCGAGATAGATCGACGCGAGTTGATCCAAGGCCGTTTCGTTCCAATCGACTTGCATTAGCCCAGACTCCGTAGGTGAGCGATCACTTCTTGTGTCGTGTAACGCTTGCCGGGGTGCTTCGCTATCGCTTCCAATTCTTCCACGCTCGGCCAACCGCCTTCGAGAGCAACGTCGTCCAACGTGAGCTTTGGAACATAATGCCCCAAGATATTTCCTTGGTCATCAGTGATGGCAAGCGGTGAGTACCGCGTGGGAAGAATCGTGGAAAGATCGTTTGTTACTGGAATGCGATCCATTGGAGCCTCCACAATAAAAAAAGGTGCGAGTACCATTCTATACCCTCGGATCAGGGTTCGCCAGAACGGTCTCCGTCTGCTTGGCCCGGAAGGCCAGCAACTTCTCACGCACCGCCGGGTACTTGTTCGCCAAGATCGCGGCGGCGAGGAGGCCCGCATTGGTCGCCCCGGCTTTGCCGATGGCCAACGTGCCGACGGGGATGCCTGCGGGCATCTGCACGATGCTCAGTAGCGCATCGTTGCCACGGAGCAACGAATCGGCGTGGGCCACGGGTACACCCAACACGGGCAGGTGCGTTTTTGCAGCGCACATTCCCGGCAGGTGGGCGGCGCCGCCGGCCCCGGCAATCACTACTTCGAGGCCGCGTTCCGCAGCAGTTTCCGCGTAGCGAAAGAGCTTGTCCGGCGTGCGGTGGGCACTCACCACTTCCACTTCGTGTGGGATTCCGAATTCCGTCAGAATCTCCGCGGCGTGCTGCATCACGCTCCAATCGGAGCGCGAACCCATAATGATGCCAACCAAGGGCGAGGCGGGGAGGTTCACCGTTGCACCCGGGCACTGCCGCCCTTGGCGAGGGCTTCCACTTCGGGCAGTTTCGCCATGGTCACATCGCCGGGGAAGGTGGTGAGTAAAGCCCCGTGTGCCCAGCCCAATCGCAAGGCTTCCTCGGTCGGGCGGCCGGTGAGCAACCCGTAGATCAAGCCCGCGGCGAAGCCGTCGCCGCCGCCGATGCGATCCACGACGTCGAGCTGGCAGGTCGGACTGACGTACTCTTTCCCGTCGAGCCAGAGCACAGCGGCCCAGTCGTGGCGGTTGGTGGAATGCACCTCCCGCAAAGTCGTCGCCACGGCTTTCACGTTCGGGAATTTCGCCACGGCTTGCCCGATGATCTCGAAGAACTTCTTCGGGTCGAGCTTCGATTCCGTTTTCTGATCGACCTTCGGGCCTTGCAATCCGAGGCCGAGTTGCAGGTCTTCCTCGTTACCGATGATCACATCCACATGTTCCACGATCTTACCGAGCACGTCTTGCGGTTTGCGGTTGCCACCTGCGGCGGCCCACAACTTGGCCCGGTAGTTCAAGTCGAAGCTCGTGACGGCCCCCGCAGCTTTGGCGGCTTTCATCGCTTCGATGATGAGTTCGGAGGTGGTGTCCGAGAGGGCCGCGAAGATGCCGCCGGAGTGGAACCACTTTACGCCTTGGGCGAAGATCGCTTTCCAGTCGAAGTCTCCGGGCTTCAACAACGCCCCAGCTTCGTTGGAGCGATTGTAAAAGACAACCGGGGGCCGAACGCCGAGGCCGCGATCGCTGTAGACGGTGGCGATGTTCGGCCCGCGGACGCCATCGTGTTTGAAGAACTTGTAGAACGGGGTGACACCGGTTTCGCGGACGCCGCGTTGAACGATTTCGCCGATGGGGTAATCGACCATGGCCGAGGCCACGGCGGTCTTCAACCCGAAGCAATCGGAGAGGTTCGCCGAGACGTTGTACTCGCCGCCCGATACGTGAACGTCGAGTTGGCGGGCCTTTCGGAACGGAATGATTCCCGGATCGAGCCGGTGAACCAGCGCACCGAGAGAAAGGAAATCGTGCGCGGCCGGGCCGCTTGGGACGGAGAGAGCGGACATGGTGGTTCCGTGGGAGAAAGAAAAACACGCGGGTTCAGTGGCTCGATTCGATGGTTTGCAAGCCTTTCACGGGCAGCGATTGGGCGAGTTTGGCGATCTTCACGCGGGCTTTCGCCAAGCATTCATCTTCGATCTCCATCAGATCATGAATCCGATCTTGAGCGACTCGATACAGATCGGAGTTCAGCATCGCGGGGCGATCCGCTTGTTCCGGGGCCAGCATACAAAACAAGCCGTCGGGAGGGCTGAACAGCGCGTTGGAAAGGCTCACGCCGTCTGTCGAAGTCGTGACGAGTCGCACTATCTCGTTTTCGAGGGTTTCACGGTCGGTCATAGTCGCCTCCATTAAATGAAATCGACGTCGCTATTGTACAACACGTCGAAGTAAATCGCTTCCTGAGTCGTTGCGGCTTTGAACGTCCGCACGATCTCTTTGAGTTGATCGAGTTGTTCTTCCTCTATCCAAATGAAATACGATCGACAACGATCCTTCACTTTCGTGCCGTCCGCCATCCGGTAAATTCCCGATACCGGCGCCGTTTTTGTGTAGCCGGGGAACGAATTCAAGAGCGCATCTTCCACCGCACGGATTTCCGCCCGCAGGCTTCTCCCGTCGTTATCGTTCAGCGGCAGAAAGAATGTTGCTTTCACTTTCGCCATCGGCTGCCCCTCGGTTTCTTTCCTTGAAAGATGAGCTAAGGTACCGGGTTCCAGACGCGGCCGCCGTCCGTGGCGATCATCGCGTCGGAACAGGCGGGGCCTTGGGAACCGATGGGGTATTCCTCCGGTTGCGGGGCATCCTCCCGTTGCGTCGCGGCGATGATCGGATCCATAATTTCCCACGCCCGTTCGATTTCGTCCGACCGCATGAACAGGCTGGCATCCCCTTGGATCGCATCGAGGAGCAATCGCTCGTAGGCTTCCGGCAACGCCTTGGCCGAGTAGGCCTGCTTGTAGTTGAAGGTCAGATCGCGTGGCTGCAGGTGAACGCCGTCCACGCTCGGCACTTTCGTTTGGAAGTTCAAGTGGATCCCTTCGTTCGGCTGCAACTCCAGGCTCATCCGGTTGCATTGAAGCGTCTCTCCCGGCGGCAGCGGGAACATCAAATGCGGGGGGCAGCGGAACTGAATGAACACCTCGCTGAAACGATTCTTCATTCCCTTGCCACTGCGAATGTAGAAGGGCACGTTCTTCCAGCGGGCGTTGTCCACGTACAGTTTCACCGCGGCGAACGTGGGGGTTTTGGTCGTGGCCGGTACCCCCGGTTCGCTGCGGTACCCGGCGTATTGGCCCACGCTCACGCCGCCGCAGGCTTCCTCGTACGTCGGCACGCGGATGGCGTCGAGCACCTTCATCTTTTCGTTGCGGAGGTTCTCGGCGTTGTACCGCGGGGTGCTTTCCATCGCCACGAGCGTCATCACCTGCAGCAGGTGGCTCTGGAACATATCGCGGAGCACGCCGCTGTTGTCGTAGTAGGCCCCGCGCTTGCCGACGGTCACCGTCTCGGCCACGGTGATCTGCACGCTATCGATGTATTGGTAGTTCCAGAGTGGCTCAAACATCGTGTTGGCGAATCGGAAGATGAGGATGTTCTGCACCGTCTCTTTGCCGAGGTAGTGATCGATGCGGTAGAGCTGATTTTCGCGGAAGTGGGCGTGCAACGATTGGTTCAACGCTTGGGCGCTCGCCAGATCGTGGCCGAAGGGCTTCTCGACGATCAATCGGCGGAAGCCGCCGGTTTCTTTGTTGAAGCCGGCTTCGCCGAGGGCCGCGGCCACCTGCGGGTACAACTCCGGCGAAATCGAAAGGTAGTACAGGCGACGCCCGCCCGAGGGGCCTTCGTTCGTATCGAACCACGATTGTAACGGGGCCATGCCGCCCGGCTTGGTCACATCGGCGGCCACGTAATGCATACGTTTGGCGAACTCGGCCCATTCCGTTTCGTTCCATTCCTCGCCCGAACCGAGGAAGATTTCCTTGGCCTTCTTGCCGAGTTGTTCTCGGAAGGCGTCGTCCGTGAACGCCGTGCGGGCCACGCCGACGATCTTGGCCTCGGCCGGTAAACGACCGCGACGGGCCAAGTTGAACAGCGCGGGTACGAGCTTCCGGCTCGTGAGGTCGCCGGAGGCTCCGAAAATCACGACGGTCAGCGGGGTCGCCATGGGCGGTCGTATCCTGAGGGTGAAAACGGATCTTGAAGCAGTTCAGCGGTTTTCAACCTCTCCCCATGGGGAGAGGGTATTCCGATTCCCGCGACTTCCTTCGATCTCATCTTAGGAATCCATCCCGGTCGCTTCGCGGTACAATTCCCCCATGTGCAATCGTTTCACCATGACCTATTCCGAGGAGGAACTCCGACAGTACCTCGGCTTGGGCGAAATCGATGAAGCCCTCGGCATTCCGAGGTACAACGTCGCCCCCAGCCAGACAATTCCCGTGCTGCGCAAACAACCTTCGGGAAAGTTGGAACTCGTCGGCATGAAGTGGGGGCTGGTGCCGAAGTGGGCGACTGCGGATTCGCACGCCTCCGTCGGGTTCCTCAACGCCCGCTCGGAAACGGTCGGGGAGAAACCCGCCTTTCGAGACGCCGCGAACCGTCGGAGGTGTGCTATTCCCGCCGATGGTTACATCGAATGGACGACGATCGGAAAGAAGAAGCAACCGCACTGGTTCCGCTGGCACGGCGGGCAACCGTTTTTGTTCGCGGCCCTATGGGAGCCGGGAACCCCGGAAACCGCGGCGATCCTCACCCGCGAAGCGAATGCCGATACCCGCGAGTTCCACGACCGCATGCCGGTGATTCTTCTCAAGGAGCGGTTGAACGATTGGCTCGACGAAACTCGGGATTGGGATTCCGCACGAACACTCTTGGACGTAACCGCACGAGGGGCGATTACTCAAATCTCCATCCATCCGAAGATCAATTCCTCGAAAAGCGAGAATCGGGAGTGGCTGACGGAGTATCGGGATACGCTCTTCGGGTGAAGTTACAGCGTGACGATGGCACTGCTCCACGTCAATCCGCCACCGAAGGCGACGAGCAAGAGCGTATCGCCTTCCTTGCAACGCCCGTTGCGAACGGCTTCATCCAACGCGATCGGAACCGAAGCGGCAGACGTGTTCCCGTATTTGTCGAGGTTCACGATCACCTTTTCCGGCGGGATGTTCGCTTCGGCAATCGCGGCATCGATGATCCGCACGTTCACTTGGTGCGGCACGATCATGTTGATTTCTTTGCCGATCGCGGCGCACTCGGCTTGGGCTTCCGCCAGCAAACTTTTGAACTGCGATACGGCAAAGCGGAACACTTCCCGGCCGTTCATCCGCAAGTAACGCAGGTTCGGCAACACCCCCACGCCCGGCGGCGGATTCGGCGTCACCATGCTCGGGACCTGGATCAATTCTTGCCGACTACCATCGGCGAACAAACGGATTTTGTGGAAGCCGCGGGAAGGATCGGGCGAAGGGCTGAGCACCACGGCCCCGGCTCCGTCGCCGAAGAGGATGCAGGTGTTGCGATCCGAGAAATCGGAAACTCGGCTGAGCACTTCCGCGCCGATCACCAACACGTTCTTGGCCGAGCCGGATCGGATGTACTGTTCGGCGACCGAGCACGCGTACACGAACCCCGAACACGCGGCGGCAATATCGAAGGAGGGAATGCCGGGGCATTCCAAATACGATTGCACGAGGCACGCCGTACTCGGGCACATCATGTCCGGTGTGACGGTGGCGCAGATGATGAGATCGAGTTCGGCGGCGGTAATACCGGCGCTGGCGAGGGCTTGCCGAGCGGCCAAGGTGGCCATCGAAGCCGAGGTATCGGATGCGGATGCGTACCGCCGCTCGCGGATGCCGGTACGCGTGCGAATCCAGTCATCGGAAGTATCGAGGGTGACGGCGAACTCTTCGTTCGGAACCACCCGCGCCGGAACGTGACTTCCCGTTCCGCGAATCAGGGCTTGTATCGGTCGATCCATCCCTACCACCACGGTATCGGTACAAAACCCGGAACACCCGCAGTATATGTTTACCGTTTGTGGGGCGGAGGTTCCATTGGAAAACGCCACCGGACGAGGAATTCGCTCAGGCTCCCGTGGGTGTGCCCGCCCGCACGGCCCGGATCCGGGCCAGCAGGTTTTGCTTGGCAATCCCCGCGGGATCCATCGCCGCCGATGAGGAAGGGGTATCGGTGGGGGCAGGCATTGCCGGGGCCTTCTGCGCGGCGTTCGGATCCGAACTCATGTGCGATCGATCCTCTTCGACCGTTTTCTCACCGTACATTCCCTTCAACTCGGCGAGTGTCACGATGCGATCAAGCCGCATGAAGAGGATGTCGTCGAACGGTATGAAGAAGCCGCGGCCTTCGTCATTCGTACCGTTTTCCCGACCGCGGATCACCAAGTAATCTTCTTCCAAACGCGCGATCACATCGATGGTTACGGAAGCGCCGTACCGCAACACGAGCACGACCTTGGTGAGATCGGCTTCGGGAATTTTCTTCAATACTTCGCATACATCATCACGCTGCATTGGAAACCCTTTGCGTTTGAAACGATTCAAGATTCGGGGAACCGCAAGGCCAGTTCCAATTCTTTGGGCGGTTGCGTGAGCCGGCGGTAGAGCCACACTTGCAACACGGCGAGGGAGGCGCCGCCGAATCCGCACACCATCCGCCAATCGTATGAAGCGAAGTGACGCCAGAACGATGTCGTTTGTTCGGCATCGTTGGCGGCGTTTCCCAAGATCCCGAAAACGGTCGTGAGAACGAGGATTCCCCCCATCACCGCCACGGGAAAACGGGCCAATTCCCAAGGATCTCTGCTCAGCTTTTTCAACTCGAACCGTTCGCCCAAACGCCGCCAGAGCTTCGTGTACACTTCGTCCGCGGCGTCGTGCTCGGTGAAAGCGAGAACCACCCGGCACGCTTGGCCGAGGTTTCCGCTGTGCCCGGCCCGGGTTTGCCGCGAGGCTTGCAAGTGGTACTCGATCGTGAGTGAGTTCGTCACGAGATCGAACTTGACGCGGTGGATCGTGGAAATATCGATGGTGGTAATCAAATCGCCCAACGTGCTTTCGATGTCCGCCCCGTTTTGAATTCTCTGTGCCACCTGCGGGCTGACTGTAATCGCGGCGGGGGCCAACGAAATTTTCGTGAGCGTGAGAACGACCATCGAATGAGATTGGATTGCCGGGGCGAGCCAAATCCGCCGGCGGGTTAATCCCGGAACGGTGGTATCGATCGCGGGATCGAGGGCGAGTGTGGGCATGTTGAAGGCGGAACGGAGAATTCGGGCACGGCGTGAAAATGTTTCACAACGCCTACGCGAAGGTAGAACCGGTATCGGGTCCGGTCAAATTTACCCTTTGTTCCGGAAGTTTGTGGCCCCGCAGCGAATGCATTCCATGGCGGAATTACGCTGCGATGGCACGGAGGCCAATAGTCGACATGCTTCGGAGTTCGTTGAGGATCGAACCATTCATTTCCGCTTCGAGGGCAGCGAGCGCTCGCGCCACAGTTCCGCCATCGAGTACGCGGTGGTCGTAAACCAGCCGCACGTTCACCCGACCATTCGCGCCGATCACGCCGTAGGTCAGGGTGGTTGTTAAAGGGGAAATCGGATGCAGGGATTCGGCACCGAGTGAGGAATAGACGGACAGGCCGAAGGTTCCGAATTGAGCCGCGCGCGTGCGGGCCAAATTCAATCCCAACCACATCGCTCCTCTGCGAATGGGTGTGGGGAACCGGGCCAAACTCAACAACTTTCGAAATGGCTTCACTTCATTGAGTGGCCGATTTGCGAACCCGCGGATGAGGTCATCGAGGTTCGACAACGAATGATTCGCCGGATCGCCGACCTTGGCGAAGAAGACTGCCGGTTCTCCTTCGTATTAGCGCTCCACCGCAATGCTCGCAACACTCTGGGGGTATTCCACCAAGTGCGGCCAAGGGAGTTGGACGTAAGCCCGGCGAAGCTCCGGCATCCGCTGAGCCACGGCACCATAGGCCTTGAGGAATAGGGCCGGCCACGAAGGGCGCCCCGCCAACAGCCGAGCAGAAGCGACCGATTTCAGCAAAAAACGCCGTTGGACTGGCACCGTCGGCACGTTGCGCGCAAGCGCCATTAAATCTTGCGTGAACCGTCGGGGGCGTGAAATCGGGATTGTGCGACTTTTCATAAACAATCCAGAGATTCATATGACTATCGTTTGTCATAGTTTGGCAAGAACGATTCCCACATTGCAGAGAATTACTGGCCAGAGTTCACGGCCCGAAAAATATATGCTTGGCGGGAGTAACTGACCCTGTGCTCGACATGAGCCCAACCAGCGGCCCGGAGCTTTTCGGCAACAATTTCTGCGGGCAAATAATGGAAGCGCCCCCGTCTCGCCTCGGACTTCAACCAGCGCCCATACCGGAGCATTCGCCATGATGCTTTGAGATGCTTCAATGGTCGACCGGATGTAAACATGGTTGGTAGCGACCGCCACGCCACCGCGAACCACGAAGGATTCGGAACGTTCACCGAGAATACGAAACGGCCACCGGGCCGAACGACGCGACGGACTTCGGAAAGCAAACGGTCGTACGCAAACATCGTCCACTTACCCGTCGCTTCGTCGAAATGTTCCGCGTACGAGATCGATAGCCCCGAAACCGCGTTGTCGAACGCGGCCTCATCGTATGCTGTCAATCCGTTGCTGAAATCGCGGCACTCGAATCGAATTCGATCTTCCGGCGGGGGCTGGAGAGTTTCTCGCAATCGGGCGTAGGCAGTTTCGTTGACTGCCGCGCAATCGACACCGGTCACCGCACCGACTTTGCCTTGACTGCGATTCCAAAGTCCGCCGCTCAGCGGGCCACTGCCGCAACCGAGATCCAACCAACGTTCGCCCGGTTGAGGATCGGCCCAATCCAACGTATCGGACAACAATTGTCGATAAGGCGGAATCCGCTGCTGACTCCAGAATGCCTTGGCACATTTCGAGTTCGGCCAATGATTCTCTGCCAACGGAATTGCCATTTTCGCTCCACTCTCGGCGTTCAAGTTGAGGCCCGCTTTAGCATCCTCATCGGCGTTACGGCAGCGGCAAATTGAAACGAAGTGGGTAATTGTTGGGGGGAATTCGGTTAACAATTGTAATCCGAATACGGGAATTGTGCCGATAATCCGGGTAGGTTGAATTTGGCGAAGCTGCGTACGCCCTTGACCTTCCGCGAACATACTTCCCCCATCTACATACAGGATCAGTTGAACCTGACGTTCGGGGTTCACTTCCGCTCGCGTGGCGCTACGGTCAGCCCGGCATTCACGGTGCCGACGCTCGGCCCGAATCCGTTCAACTACGAAGCGAGCTTGTGGGTCAACTTCCTTTTTTGAGCAAAGCAAGGGTCAAGCATTGCCTGTCCTCTTATAATTGCCTGTCCTCTTATAACGAATCACCCGTTGGAACGCATGCTCCGTAGAATGAGACAGTTCCCAAACCGGTAGGGTTTCCGATGACGCGGTATGCCTCGATATTTTTCGCTCTACTCCACATCGCATCCCCGGCTGTCGCCCAAGAGGGGGCCAAGGTATACAAGCAAACCG
>JBBQWA010000081.1:0-14944 GCA_038211045.1 Gemmatales bacterium | reverse complement strand
CAAGTTGTGATGAGAGTAACTCGGAGCCGGAAGCGTCAGCGACGAACAGTTAGGCATCGTAGCTTACGCTTCCGGCTCGGAAATAGACTTTCGGGCCGCTTCGATATCCCTTATCAATTGTTCCTTCAACTCCGACACCCCAGCGAACGGGCGGGTATCCCGCAAGCGCTTCACAAAATCCAGCTTCAATTCTTGGCCGTAGAGGTCGCCGGTGAAATCGAGCAGATGCACTTCGATCTTCTTGGCGAACTCGCCGAAGGTCGGGTTCGGGCCGATGTTCACTGCCGCCGAATATTCACCGACGCGCCCGGCGTACACGCCGTCCTTGGGGATCAGCGTGCGAACGTGGCCGAGGTTGGCCGTGGGGAAGCCGATGGTGCGGCCGCGCATCGCCCCGGCTTCCACAATCCCGCAAATCGAGTAGGGGCGATTCAACCAGCGCCCGGCATTCGCAACATCGCCGTTGGCCAGTGCCGAGCGGATGCGGCTGCTGGAAATCGGCTCGCCGCCGTCGAGAACCGGGGGCACCACATCCAGCGCGAGGCCGTGTTGAACGCAGAGTGCCCGCAGCGTTTCGACATCGCCAATTCGTCGGCGGCCGAAACGGAAGTTGTACCCCTCGGCCATGGCCTTCGCCTCGAAGAGATGCCGCACGACATCCTCGAAGAACGCCTCCGGTGTGAGCGAAAGTAAGCCCGGATCGGTGCGCAGCATCACCACGGCATCGGCCCCGGCTTCGTGCAAGAGTGCGGCGCGATCTTCGTTCGTGGTGAGGGGCGGTTGAATCGAAGGCGGGTGCAGCAATGCCACAGGCGGTGGGTCGAACGTCACGGCGATGGCGGGCCTTCCCAAGCGCTTCGCCGCCGCGATCAATGCGGCGTGCCCGCGGTGTACGCCATCAAAATTGCCGACGGCCAAGGCGCCGCCGAGGTAGTCTGCGGGCGGGTGCGTCATCCATCCGAGCGTGAGCGTGGGCATACCGGCATTTTATGGAATCGGCGATTCTTTGCTTCAGTTAGCCCGACGCGCCAGCGAAGGCTTCCAGATGACGCGGATGCGGCGGCCGATCGTGCGGCACTGCATGAACGGATTCGTCATCGCCGTAGCCTGCTACGTGCTCCCACTGGTGAAGGATGCGAAGGCGACGGCCAAAACGCTGGGCGAAGTGCAAGTGGACGTGGGCGATACCTCGTGCAAGGTGCCGAATGCGCTCGACTACATCGAAAAGGTGGAAGCGATGGGCCGCCTCGGCAAGAAGAAGAAAGAAGCGCGGTGCTGAAATAGCCGCGGAGGCCGCCGCGCGATAACATGTTGAGTCTGGAGCGGTGCTCGAGAGGCTGAAGAGGCGGCACTGGAAATGCCGTATACGGTATCCCCGTATCGAGGGTTCAAATCCCTCCCGCTCCGTTGGTTGATTTACGCCGGATTTCGTAAAGAATTCCTTGTTTTCCAGTCTTTCCGGCGACTTCGTTTGCTGGTCACTTCGTCTCGATTCCCGCCTTTGGGGGCATTTTGGGTTCCACGTTGGGGCCACATCGCTGGATTCATCCCGAACAATCTTCCGGGGGTGTCGCATGGCGTCGATTGAAAAACGAGGCAAGCTTTCAGACTGATTTTCTGCTTCAACGGCAAGCAGCAATATGCAAATCTAAAGGGGGTGGGTCTGGCAAATTCTTCTGGCACTCCCCCAGCCGTTCTGGCTCCGCTCGACCGACGACCTTTTCTTTCGTGGGGCGGGTGGCTTTTGTGATTTGTCGATATTTCATGATTTTCCGTCGAATTAATCGACAGTCGATGCGATTGTGCCCGGGGAGGGGTAGGTGGGCGGAACTGAGGGCACAAAAGTCGGCTTGAGCGACACATCTGCCGTAAAGCATTGCCAATACGTTGGAAGCGTTCGATCTTTGGATGGGGGTTTGTGCTCTGGATGCGGGGGCACAAATGGGTTCAAATTCCCATTGGAATGATACTGGGGTGAATCGAAACCGAAGGTTTCGGCGGATGGGGGGACAACCGCCAGAATTTTTGCCGTACCCAAAGTGGGTCGATCCGCGAGACGCCGAGCGTTGTTGTGGCCGCTTGGGAGAGAATCTGCGCTTGGTTGAACGCGGCAGACTTGCCGTGCCCGTCGGTGCTGACCTTGGGTTATTCTTGCTCACTGACGGCAAGTTGAACCGGAACGTCGAAATTACCAACGCCTGTATCTGATCGAGGAAGGCTTGTTCCCGCCCAACGTTTTTGCGGTATAAGTTCCCTCACTTCCCCATCACGGCATCGAAGGCGCCGCGGAGTTCCTCGAAGTTCTGCGGGCGCTCGGCGGGGTTCTTCACCAACATCCACATACACAAGTCGGAGGCCAACGGCGAGATGTTCGGGTTCACTTGGCACGGCGCCGTCGGCGTGGTACTCAAATGGTGGAAGATCATCTTCATGCGGTTGTTGGCTTCGAAGGGCAACTTCCCGGTGAGCGCTTCGTAAACGGTCACACCCAGCGAATAAATGTCCGCCCGGAGATCGACGACCGACGCATCCTTGGCCTGTTCCGGGGCGAGATACGAAGCGGTACCAACGAGTTCGCTTCCGGTCTGCCCGGTTTTGATTTGCAAGGCCACCGATTTCGCCAAGCCGAAATCGATGAGCTTCGCATCGCCTTTATCGTCGACCAAGATGTTGTCGGGTTTGATGTCGCGGTGAACCACGCCCGATTGCCAAACCGCGCCGAGGCCATCGACGATTTGCGATGCGATGTGCAGTACCCATTCCACTGGGAGCGAGCCACCGGAGCGGAGCAACACGCCGAGGGATTGCCCTTCGATGAACTCCGTAACGAGGTAGGGCCAACGCGGATCGTAACCGAAATCGATGTAGCGCACAACCCGTGGGTGCTTCACTCGGGCAAGGGTTGACGCTTCATTGCGCATCTGCCGCATCGCGGCGGAGCGATCGAACACGTTGGCCCAGTTGATGATCTTCAACGCGACCGGCTGCCAATTCTTTTCGTCCAAGCCGCGGAAAACGTGGCACGACACGCCGCTGCCCAAATTGGCTTGCAACAGGAAGTGATCGACGCGATCGCCGATTTCCGGCGGCGGCCCGGTGGGGATGAGGTGATCTTCGTCCCCTTGGGAAATGTGCTCGGCGATGGCCCGTTGCAAGTGGCCGATACTTTGGGTGTCGTCGTTCCCCGAATCGAGCATGGTTTCGCCGATCCCGGGGACGGGGCGGGTTACCGGTTCTAAAAGCGGTCGTTCGAGCATGAGATCGGCCGATCCCGAATGGACAGATTGCGGAACTATTCCACCGGGAATCTTTAGCACAGAAACCGAACCCGAACCACTCCGCGAATGATTTCTTCGCGCTTCCATTCCTGCCGATCCGATAAATCGTGGCACCGGAAGAACGAGGTAAACCCCCGTTAACACTCCACGTAGTTCACGGCCAATCCGCCGAGGGAAGTCTCCTTGTACTTGTCTTGCATATCCACGCCGGTTCGCTTCATTGTGGCGATCACCCGATCCAGCGAAATGTGATGGCTTCCATCTCCGTGGAGTACCGCCAACCTCGCGGCGTTTACCGCCTTCACCGCCCCCATGGTGTTCCGCTCGATGCAGGGTACTTGAACCAAGCCGCCCACCGGATCGCATGTCAATCCGAGGTTGTGTTCCATGCCGATCTCGGCGGCGTTCTCGATCTGTTCGTTGGTGCCGCCCATCACGGCGGCCAACCCGGCGGCGGCCATGCTGCACGCCACGCCGACTTCCCCTTGGCAGCCGACTTCAGCCGCAGAAAGCGATGCGTTGCGTTTGTAGAGCATACCGATGGCGGCGGCCGTGAGCAGGAAACACCGGCCGCCCTCGGCGTTCGCGTTCGGCAGGAAGCGGTAGTAGTAGCTGAGCACGGCGGGAATGATCCCGGCCGCACCGTTCGTGGGCGCCGTGACTACGCGCCCGCCCGCCGCGTTTTCTTCGTTTACGGCCAAGGCGAACAGGCTCACCCAATCGAACACAGCGAGCGGATCAGCCACGCCGCCCGATTCCAATCGTTTGTGGAGGTCGGGCGCACGACGTTTCACTTCCAAGCCTCCGGGGAGGATTCCACCCGTTCGCATTCCGCGTTCCATACAGCTTTGCATTGCGGCCCAGATGCGATCCAGCCCGGCCTCGGTTTCGAGATGCGGTCGTCGCCTAGCTTCGTTCACCGAAACGATCTCGGCAATGGTCAACCCCGTGCTTTTGCCGATCGCGAGGAGTTCCGCAGCGGAATCGAAGTTGTGCGGTACCAGTTGTTTCCCGCCGTCAGAGGACGTTTCTCCTTCTTTGATGACGAAGCCGCCGCCGACGGAGAAGTACGTTTCTTGCATCAACGGTTCGCCGGAATGGTCGAATGCGTTAAATCGGATGCCATTGGGGTGGAAGGGCAGCGTCTCGGTCTTGAGGAATCGGAGATCGTCGGGTTCGCGGAAAGGAATGGAACGTTCGCCGCCGAGGCGCACCTTCCCGGTTCCGCGAACGATTTCGACCATCGCATCGGCGGCATCGGGATCGACCGTATCGGGTCGTTCGCCCGAAAGCCCGAGAATGATGGCTTTATCCGTGGCGTGGCCGTGGCCGGTGAGGGCGAGGGAACCGTAGAGTTGCGTGGCCACGCGGGCAACATTCGGCAAGATGTGCGAGTCTCGCAACACCCCGACGAACCGGAACGCGGCCACCATCGGGCCGACGGTGTGCGAACTCGATGGCCCGATGCCGATCTTGAACAAGTCGAACACGCTGAGATTCATTTCGACACCCTCCGGGAGAATCCGTTTGAAACCATCGAAGCAGAGAGGGTGTTATTGCTATGGCATTCTACCCATCGATAGAATCTGCGGGCGTGGCGATGCTCGCCGAGAGCACTTGGTTCACCGATTTGCGGATCGTTTCGCAGTAGGTGTTCAAAGCCAAGTCGTCGGCATCCCGGCCGAACGGTTCTTCCACATCTTCCGCGGTGAATTCGATCCCGATCAAAAAGTACGTGAGCAGTGCGATCGCGGGGATGCCCCACCAGCGGATTTCGTCGAACACCAGCCAAGGGCTACTGATGAGGTACAGAACGAGGCCGTGCCTCAAGAGCGAACGGTACGACAGCGGCAGTGGCGTGTTCTTGATCCGTTCGCAGGCTCCGAGCACATCCGATTGGCCGCGAGCATGGGGGTCGAGGAGCAACAGATCCCAATCGGAGAGTTTTCCGGCGTCCTTGCACTCCCGCAATTTCAACGCGGTGCGGCGCAAGTATTCGAGCGGGGCGTTTTGATGGATCTGGCCACCGATGGCCGTGGGTGTCTCCGCCGGTGATTTGCCCGTTTCCCGCAGGTGGTTTTTGAGTGCCACGGCGAACCCGGCGACGAGTTCGCCGAATTCGACTTTGTCCGCCGGATCGAGCTTCTGAATGGCACCGATCTTCACGCAGAAATTTCGAGAATCGTTGACCAACTGCCCCCAGAGCTTGCGAGCCTCCCACCAGCGTTCGTACGATTCTCGATTCCGAAACTGCAATAGGATGCCCAACACGATCACGTTCAACACGGTGAGCAAACCGCCCCAGTGTGGCAAATCGAGCGAAGTCAGTTCGTACACCAAACCGACGACGACCGAGTACACCACGACTACGAGCACGGCCATATCGAGCCGCTTCCAAACGGGTAGCGGCGTCCATATTGCAGTCCAAAAGAAGTATCCCCTGGGTTTCGCACTCATGCAGGCACCGTGGCGAGGATTTTTTTGATGACTCCGCTCGAAGCGATCAGCCGACCCAATTGGCTGAATCCCTCGGCATCGCGGGGCGGCCTCGCCAGGTGGATGTTCACCGATTGGGCCGATTCGAGTTCGATGCAAACCCGCTTCGTGTGGAGATTGTACACGCCGAAGACAACCGCGCGATCCGCACCCAACCGTTGAGCGAACGATTCTTGCAGCGATGCGGCGGTAAGGGCGGCATTCAACACGATCGACGTTTCAATGAGTGCCGAGCGATACCCCGGCGTTTTCTCGACCTCTTGGGTGTAAACCAACTCCAACGCCGCGTGGGAAACCCGCACCGCGGCGAACACGCGATCGACGATCGCCCGCAACTGGTGGTTCGATGCGATGGCCAAATACCGCGTCGGATCGATGAAAGCATCCACAGCCGCCGAGACGGCCCCGCAGCCGCTGTGGCCGATTACCACAATGAGTTTCAGGCTATCGCCCAAGTTCGTCATCGCGTAATCGAGACTACCCATACACTCGGCACCGAGCACGTTCCCCGCCACGCGCACCACGAAAAGATCGTTGCACGCCTGGCCGAAGATCATTTCGATGGGCACTCGCGCATCGGAGCAACCGAGCACGGCGGCGAACGGGGTCTGTTTCGGAGAAGTTCCATCCGCACGGGGGAAGCCGAGGTCGTCCGCGTCGAACCGGAACACGAGCGAATTGGATTGCATTTTGGGGGCGGAAACGAGGAAGTCCGAGAAGCGCGTGTTGCCGTCGTCGAGCCGTTTCACCGCTTCGTCCGCGTCGGCGGGGGCTTGGGCGACGTGGCGGCCGAGGGGATCGAAACGGTAGATCAGATCGAACATCGGCGAGTCTCGCGTTCCGGGGTACTTCCATTGGGATATATCCTAGGCGAATGGTTGCCACCCCTCTAAAAATCGAATACCGGATCGCACCCCACGGAAATTCCCGAATGGCCCGCATCACGAAAGAAACCCTCGGCGTCGGATTCATCGGTGCGGGCGACATCGCCACGCTCCACGCCTCGGCGGTGCGACTGTGCCCCGGGGCCAAGCTCGTGGGGTTGTGGAACCGCAACCAAGATCGGGCGAAGGCGCGTTCCACCGAGTTCGCTTGCAAAAACTACGCTTCTCCCGAAGCGCTCGTGAACGATCCCGACATCGATGCCGTATTCGTGCTCACGAACCTCGAATCGCACTTGGAATATACGCAACTCGCGCTGAACGCCGGAAAGCATGTGCTGGTCGAGAAGCCGGTGGGCATGAGCATCGCCGAGATTCAACAGATGAAAGATACGGCCGATGCGAAGGGCTTGATCTGTATGCCCGGGCACAATTACGTTTACGAAGCCGGGATGACCCGCACCCGCGATCTCGTGGATAGCGGCGACCTCGGCACGATCGTGAGTGCGTACGTGATGTACAACATCCATCATCCCGAGGAGGTGGCGAAGCGCTACCCCGGCGTCGTGCGGCAGATTCTTACGCACCATTCGTACATTCTTTTGTATCTCGTCGGAGCGCCGGTCGAACTCTGCGCCATGAAAGCGACGCTGCATTACCAGGAGTATCCGGAAGAGGACATCGCCATGGTTCAGATGCGGTTGAAGAACGGCGCCCTCGCCCACTTCTGCGCCAGCTTCGCCGCGGACGATCACGCCGCCGACCCGTGGACGGTGATGGTGAAGGTCATCGGCACCGGTGGCAGCACCCGCTACAGTTACCGGGATCACGTCGAGATCAAACCGGGATCGATCCACAGCCAGACGTACACCGCCTACGCCGGCTCGGTGAAGAACGAGGTGAAGCATTTCCTCGTCGATTGTTTGCGCATGGGCCAGCAGCCGCTCAGTACGATGGCGGACGCCATCACGGCCCAGAAGTTGATCGAAGCCGCGGAAGAATCGATCGCGAAGAAGAGCATTGTAACGCTGTGAATTGAAAGCCCACCCGTGGCAACGGGTGGGCTTTAAGAAGTCCCGTCTGTCCTACCCGTTGCCACGGATGGGCTTTCGATCCAACCAAAATGCGAATCTCCCCACTCGGCCGCACCGGCCTCGATGTTTCGCAATTGTCGCTCGGCGGCGCCCAATTCGGGCAACAGTACGGCCCCGTATCCGTTGCCCAAGCGGCCGAGGTGGTTCACGCCGCCATTGATGCCGGGGTCAATTTGATCGATACTTCCGCGTTCTACGGCGGTGGTACTTCCGAAAGTATCCTCGGCGAAGTGCTCGAAGGTGGTTGGCGCGATCGAGTATACATCTGCACGAAAGCGGGGCGATTGGGCCAAGATCAATTCGATTTCACCGCGGCGGGCATGCGGAAGTGCTTTGAAGGTTCCCTGCGACGCCTGCGAACCGACCGCGTCGAGATTCTCCTCGCACACGACATCGAATTCGCGGGAGACTTCGAACGGGTCTTCGAGGAAACCGCCGAGGTTTTGCACCGGCTGAAAGAAGAAGGCAAAGCCAGATTCATCGGCATGTCGTGCTATCCGATGGGATTACTCCAACAAGCGATCGAGCGATGCAATCTTGACGTGGTCGTTTCTTACTGCCACTTCAACTTACAGAATAGGCGATTGTTGAACGAACTGATTCCGATTGCCGAGGCGCACGGAGTGGGCGTGTTAAACGGTAGCCCACTGGCGATGGGATTACTCACGAACCAAGGGCCGCCGCCGTGGAACCCGGCGAGCACAGAAGTGAAAGCCGCCTGCCGAGCCGCCGCCGAGCTGTGCCGAGAACGCGGAGCCGATATCAGTTCCTTGGCGATGCAATTCTGTACGGCGGAGAAACGGATTCCCAGCACCATCAGCGGTGCGTCAACGCTCGGCGAGCTGCGGGCGAATCTGTCGGCGTGCGTGGAAGTTGCCGATCCCGAGCTATTGGCGGAAGTGGATGCGTACCTGGCAGCGGTGCGGGATGCCGTCTGGCCGTGTGGGAATTGGAAGGATCACCCCAAGCCATGAATTGTTGAAGCAACAGCGGATTTCGGCTCGGGGGAAAGTACGAGCATCGCGTTGAGAATCTGATCGCGGATTTCCAAGAATGCTTTGGCGCAAGCGGGGTCGAACTGCCTACCGGCTTGGGCTTCCACTTCGCCGAAGGCATCTTCGGGTGGCCGCCCTTTCTTGTTCAAATGGTACGGCCGGGCCGAAGTCATCGCATCGAACGCATCGGCCACACTCACGATCCGGGCGAGTAAGGGAATATCCGTTTTAGCCAAGCGATCCGGGTAACCGGTTCCATCCCAGCGTTCGTGGTGGTTCCGAACGATGGGAATGATCGAAGCGAGTTCGGGGATGGTCGAAAGGTATTCGGCACCGAGCGTGGTGTGTTTCTGCATCACGGCGAACTCCTCGGCGGTGAGCCGCCCCGGCTTCCGTAGGATTTCATCGCTGATGCCGATCTTGCCGATATCGTGCAACGGCGTGCCGGTTTTGATGAGGCCGAGCTGATCCGCCGGGAGCTCCATCTGCTTGCCGAGGAGCATGGAATACTCGGTGACACGCTGCGTGTGACCACCGGTGTATTCGTCTCGCAGTTCGACCATTTGCGCGAGCACCATTATCGTGTTCAAAAACAATTCGCGTTGCTTGCGGAGCAAGTATGCACACTCGATCCCGGCGGAAACGTTCGCGGCCAACGCATCGGCGAGAATGAGATCGTCTTCGGTGAACGGAGATTGGAAGAAACCGCGATCGAGGTGAAGCACGCCGATCTTGCGCCGGGGCGTGCGGAGCAATACGCAGAGAACACTCGACATCGCGCCGTCGGCGATGCTCTGCGTCACGAGGTCTTTTTCATCCTGCACGTTCTTGTAGAGTGCCGATTCGCCTTTGGCGAAACAGCGAACGGTCAGGCGCTTGCTGAAGTGAAATCGCCCCCGGGATTCGCCGTTGCCCACGGCGAGCGCCCGCAATTGCAGCTTCGGTTCCGGCCCTTCGCTTTCCGCGAGTACGATCGCGCCCCGTTGGGCATCGAGAACGCTCACGGCATCGTTGAGAATCGAATCGAGGAGTTGATCTTCGCTTTCGAGGTGAACCAAATGGTGACCGGCACGCAACAAAGCGATGAGTTGATCCCCGGCTCTCGGCATGGAATCCCGGCCGAAGGCGAGGCGCCGAATGCCGTCGTCGAACCCCGATTTCGCCGTCGCCGCAACCACCATTTGATCCGAAGCCGGGCCATCCACGGTGGCTTCGCTCAACTCGACCAGAAACGCCACTTTGCCGAATTGTAGGATGTCTCTCGGTTGGAGAGGGTGTTCCCCCGCGCCGAGCCGGTTGCCATTGATGTAAGTTCCGTTTGTGCTTTCCAGATCGCGGACGTTCCACTCGGAATCGAGCCGGCGCACTTCCGCATGCCTTCGGCTCACGGAAGGATCTTCCAGCATCAGTTCGAATTGGGCCAGACGCCCCACTCGTATGAGGTTTGGGTTCTCCCAAACGTGGCCTTTGATCGGCCCACTCACACCTCGGAGCCGCAACATCCGTTTCATGATCCGTTACTCCGTTTCTTTCAAACGTAAACCCGCTTGCAGTGGATGAAATAGTAGCATAGTCCTTGTCGGGAATCGCCGGCTTACTCATCGCCCCTTGCTGGAATTGTTCGATTCGCGCTTACACCCATGAGAGAATTCGCGCCGCACCTTGAAAATTCATCCCATGTTATTTTGTGGGTCAGCATGAATTCGCAATTCGCCAGAGTAAATCATACGCTGCAGTCGCAGTTTTCCTGCCATGGATTCCCGCAGAAATCGTGGTATTCTGGCGGGGGAATCCCACTTCTAATACACTGCGGGCATCCTATTCGTAGGCAGCTCAGGAGTCGCCGTTGGTACGGTTCGCCCTCATCGCCTGTTTCGCCAGCTTCTACGCTGGAATGGCCTACGCCCAACCGGGAAAGCCCCCACTGAAATGGGGGATGGATTCCACCGGCGGTGCCCCGTATATCTTCGACAATAACACCAAGGGCTTCGAGGTAGAACTCGCGGGGTTCTTGGCGAACGAGTTGGGCCGAACCAGTGAACCTGTGAACAACAAGTGGGATAAGTTGCCCGAGGAACTCAAACTCGGCAGGCTCGATATCGTTTTGAACGGCTACGAGTATTCCGATCGATACCAGAACATCGCCAGCGTCCCGTATTACATTTACACCCTCACGCTCGTCGTCCACACTGAAAACTCAGACATCAAAACGTGGGAGGATCTGCGCAGTCGCGACGGCCGACCGAAAAAAAAGGTTGGCGTTCTCGAAGGTTCCGCAGCACAACGGTACTTGGAGAAAAGCTTCGGGGAGGATATCGACCTCGAGGTTCACGACGATGTTTCCAATACCTACAATCTGGTCGGGAAAAAGCGGCTCGACGCCACGGTACAGGACAACCCCGCGGCCCAATATTACGTTCCCAATGATCCCGGTAAACGGTTGAAGCTTCTCCCGGAAACAAAAGCCGAAGGTTTCTACGTGATCCTCACGCGCGAAGAGGATCGCGAACTCCGCGAGCGGATCGACACGGCTCTCCGAAAAGGGTTGAGCGACGGCAAGTTGGAGAAAATCTATTCCTCTTACGGCCTGTGGAATAAAGATCAGGAACGCCTCGGCTATTGGTCGAACAAAACTTGGGGCGGTCAACCGCTCGAGCAGACCGAGCTCACTACCCCTCCGATCGATTGGAAGTTCGCGATCAAACTCTTGCTTTATGCCGCCGGGGTGACGGTGCTCTTGGCAATCTGTTCCATGCCCTTGGCCACGCTACTCGGAATGTTAGTGGCGATCCTACGGTTGTACGGTCCTTCTGTTCTACGGCCGCTGCTCACCGCATACGTCGAGATCTTGCGGGGCACCCCTCTGTTGTTGCAACTTTACTTCCTGTATTATTTCATCCCCGACTATGTTCCGTTTCTAAAGGACTTACCGAAGTGGTACTTCGGTGTCTTGGGCTTGGCGTTGAACTATTCCGCCAGCCAAGCGGAGCATTTCCGAGGGGCGTTCCTGAACTTGCCGCGCGGCCAGTACGAAGCGGCTCTTTCTTTGGGAATGACGCGATGGACGGCGATCCGCCACATCATCGCACCGCAAGCGTTCCGCTCCGCAGTGCCGTCCGTCACGAACGATTTCGTGGCGCTCTTCAAAGATACGGCCGTTTGTTCCGTGATCGCCGTCATGGAACTCACCAAGCAGTACAACACTCTCTTCAACAATCACCGCGATCAAATGCTTCCGCTGGTCGCGATCACGGCCTGCATGTACCTGATGATGAGCTATCCGCTGGCGATGGTTTCAAAACGGTTGGAGCATAACGCGATGGGAGGGCGTTGAAATGATCCGAATCTCGAATCTCGTGAAGTACTACGGCCCCACCCAAATTCTCCGCGGCGTATCCCTCGAACTCCGCAGCGGCGAACTCACCGCGATCGTCGGCCCGTCTGGCTCCGGAAAGAGTACGCTGTTGCGTTGCATCAACGGCTTGGAATCCTTCCACGAGGGGGAGATCGCCATCGGCGATTCCCTGAAATTGCAGGGCACGCGCGGCGCCCCGCAACCCCCGAATCTCCTGCTCGATGTCCGCCGCACCGTCGGCATGGTCTTTCAACAGTTCAACCTTTTCCCGCATTACACCGCCATTCAGAACGTGATGGCCGGGCCGAGGCTCGCCCTCGGGCACACCAAAGCCCAAGCCGAGAAGCATGCCCAAGAATTGCTGAACCGCGTCGGTTTGAAGGAGTTTTACCACGCCAAACCTATGAATCTCAGCGGCGGCCAGCAACAACGTGTTGCCATCGCCCGCGCCCTGGCGGTTAATCCTTCGGTGATGCTCTTCGACGAACCGACCAGCTCCCTCGACCCCGCAATGGTCGCCGAGGTGACGGCGGTAATGCGGAACTTGGCCCGTGAGGGCCAAACGATGATCGTAGTCACCCATGACGACGATTTGGCCCGCGAGGCTCACATCGTCCACCGGATGGAAGCCGGACGCATCGTATCCAGCGGTTCGCCGAAACATTGAAATCATTTTCACCGCAGAGGGCACGAGAGGGCACATGAGAAAAACAATGATCGGATTAAATCCAAATCTGATCTCTCGTGCCCTCCTGTACCCTCTGCGGTGAAATTCTGCTTCTGTTGAAAGGCAAGCATGTCCACTCTCATTCGCGTCGGCCATTCGCCCGACCCCGACGATGCCTTCATGTTCCACGCGTTGGCGAACGACAAAATCGCCACCGGGAACCTGCGGTTCACCCACGAATTGCAAGACATCGAAACGCTGAACCGCCGGGCGCTCAAGGGCGAACTCGAAGTGACGGCCGTGAGCATCCACGCCTATGCCCACTTGCTCGAGAAGTACGCGTTGCTCCCCACCGGGTGCAGCATGGGCGATCACTACGGTCCGATGGTTGTATCCAAGAAGCCGTTGAAGATCGCCGACCTTGCGGGCATAACCATCGCCATACCCGGCACGCTCACCACGGCGTTCCTCACGCTGCAACTCCTTTTTGCCGACGCGCTCCCGGCTGTGAAAGTTCAATTCGAAGTGATCCCGTTCGACGAAATTCTGAACGCCGTGGAAGCAGGGAAGTTCGACGCCGGTTTGATCATCCACGAAGGGCAACTCACCTTTCAAAATCAAGGTTTGCAACTCGTCGTCGATCTCGGCGTCTGGTGGCAGGACAAGACCGGGCTCCCCCTGCCCCTCGGCGGCAACGTCGTCCGAAAGGACTTGGGCGCGGAGACGATGAAGGAAATCAGCCGGCTGCTGAAGCTGAGCATTCAGTACGCGCTCGACCACCGCCGCGAGGCGCTTGATTACGCCCTGAAGTACGCCCGCGACATGGACGTGACCCTCGCGGACAAGTTCGTGGGCATGTACGTGAACGACTGGACCCTCGACTACGGCGACCGCGGCCGGGCCGCGATCCGGAAATTGCTCGGCGAGGCCCACAAGGCGGGCATCATTCCCGCCCCGGTCGCGGTAGAATTCGTGGAGTGATTTCCGAACGCTTGCTATTGTGAGACCATGAATCCACTCGCCCGTATCACGATCGATCCCGACATTTGCCACGGCAAGCCGTGTGTCCGGGGCTTGCGCTACCCGGTCGAAATGATCTTGGACTTGCTTAGCTCAGGCATGAGCCATGAGGAAATTCTCGGCGATTACGAAGACATGGAGAACGAGGACATCTTGGCAGCCTTGGCTTACGCAAGCCGACTAACGCACACGAAACGCTTGCAACCGGTCGCCGCGTGAAATTCGCCATCGATGCCCAATTGCCCCGGCGGATGACCGGTTGGATCACCGCCGCGGGTGGTGACGCAATACACACACTCGATCTTCCGGAAGCCAACCGAACCAAGGACAACGACTTCCGCAACGTGGCCGATTCCGAAGATCGAATCCTCGTCACCAAGGATTCCGACTTCGTCGATTCCCACATCCTCAAGGGTTCGCCGAAGAAGTTGCTGCTGATTTCCACGGGTAACATCAGCAATCTCGGACTGGAATCACTTTTTGTCGCCGCGCTGCCTGATATCATTCGAGAGTTCGCCTCCAATTCCTTTCTTGAATTGTGCCGAACGGGTTTATCGATTCGCGGTTGACTCCACGATGATCTCGCTCTTCACGTTTCAATCGCCGCCGTCGCAATGCGGTTACCTCCCCGATCGGGAATGGTCGCTCCGCTATCAAATCGTCGGCGAACTCTCCCCGAACGAATACGGCGAACTCCTCCGCCGGGGTTGGCGGCGATTCGGCTTCCAGCTCTTTCGCCCGGAATGCGCGACGTGCCGAGAGTGCCAGTCGCTGCGGGTGAACGCGAACGATTTCGCATTGAGCCGTTCGCAGAAACGAGTGCGTGCAAAGAATGCGGGCGAGATCGAACTCCGCATCGGCGAACCCGAAGTGACCGCGGAGAAACTCGAACTCTACGACAAATTCCACGCGGCCCAAGTGGAACGAAAAAACTGGCCCGATCACGGCCCGAAGGATGCCGCGGACTATGCCGAGTCGTTCGTGGAAAATCCGTTCCCGGTCGAAGAATGGTGCTACTACCTCGGCGGTAGGCTGGTCGGCGTCGGGTATGTGGATGCGGTTCCCGATGGGCTTTCGGCAATTTACTTCTTCCACGATCCGGACGAACGCGAGCGTTCGCTCGGCACATTCAATGTGTTGAGCGTGATCGCCGCCGCC
>JBBQWA010000080.1:0-15088 GCA_038211045.1 Gemmatales bacterium | reverse complement strand
CCAGCAATCCCGATACGGCGAGGGCGTTATCCCGCACCAACTCGGCATCGAGCCGGAAGCGGTTCTGCCGGGCCAGCCACAGGTTGAATGGATCGCGTTCGCGGAGTTCCGCCGAGGCCTGCGAACTTTGGCGGTAGGTATCGGTCATCACCAAGTATTTGATGAACGCTCGAATATCCCAGCCGGAGTCGAGGAGCTTGGCCGCGAGGGAATCGAGGAGTTCCGTGTGCGTTGGCGGTTCGCCTTGGCTGCCGAGGTCGTCGAGTTTGCGCGAAAGCCCGGCACCGAAGTAGAGCTTCCAGAGGCGGTTCGCCAGCACGCGGGCGGGCAGCGGGTTCTCCTTCGCCATCAGCCACTCGGCGAGATCGAGCCGGTTGAGCTTTTCGGTTTTCTTCGCTGCGGGCAACGCCGAGAGCGTGCCGGGTTGGACGATCTCGCCGGATGTGTCTTGCCAGTTGCCGCGGTTCAGCACACGGATCTGTCGCGGCGTCGTAGGCACGGTCACAAGTGTGGTCGGAAGCGTCTTGCGGTAGTCGTCCCGTTGTTTGGCTGCGGCGGCGGCGCGGCGGTCTTGGAACGAATGAACGGCGATCCCGACAAGTGCCGGCACCGACGTTTGGAAGGCCTGCCCATGCAGTGCCGCCGTTTCGAGGTCCGAGAGTTTCTTGCCCTCCGCTTCCGTAGTGAGCATCAATGATGGGCCGAAATCGCCACCGTTATACAGCCCGCGTTCGGTGATATCGGCGAAGAAGGCTTCGAACCTGTAGAAATCCTTGGCACTGATGGCATCGAACTTGTGATCGTGGCATTCCGCGCAGCCGACGGTGAGGCCGAGCCAGGCCCCGCTCACGGCCCGCACCCGCTCGGAAGCGTACTTCGCGAGGTATTCCTTGGGTTGCACGCCCCCTTCGGCGCTCATCATTCCCAAACGGTTGTACCCGCTAGCGATCTTCTGCTCCCGCGCGGCGTTCGGCAGCAAATCCCCGGCGAGTTGTTCCTTGGTGAATCGGTCGAACGGCGTGTTGTCGTTGAAGCTTTTGATCACGTAATCCCGGTACGGCCACACGCTCATCACCTGATCGCCATGGTAGCCGACACTATCGGCGTAGCGAACAAGGTCGAGCCAGAACATCGCCAGGCGTTCGCCGTAGTGCGGCGACACCAACAAGCGATCAACGACCTTCTCGTAAGCGTTCGGGGATTTATCGCCCAGAAAATCGTTCACTTCTTGGGGCGTCGGCGGTAAGCCGATCAAATCGAAGTTCAATCGCCGGATCAACGCGGTGCGATCCGCCTCGGGCGACATCGCCAAGTTCTTCTCTTTCAACTTCGCACGAATGAAATGATCCACGGCGTTCGCACCGGCGGGCACTTCCGGGCGTTGAATCGGCGTGAAGGCCCAATGGTCCTCCCATTTCGCCCCCTGTTCGATCCAACGGGTGAGCAGCGAGATTTGTTCCTTCGTGAGCTTCTTTCCCGTCTCTTCCGGCGGCATGTGGTATTCGTCGGTCGCGGTCACGCGCTTCAGCAGTTCGCTTTCGAGCGGTTTGCCCGGCACGATGGCGATGGCTCCGGATTCCGCCGGGCCCTTGGCGAGTTTCTCCACGTCGAAACGGAGCTTCGCCTTCACTTTGCGGGCATCCGGGCCGTGGCAGGCGAAGCAATTCTCGGAAAGGATCGGGCGAATATCCCGGTTGAATCCGATGGGTGGCTCGGCGGCGAATGCCGGGATGGTGAAAAACATCAGCGCAGCGATGCGAAGCATGGGAAGGTTCCGAAATCCTAAAAGGTCGAACGGCGAGTCAATCTTGCGGTTGTGGCGGGGCTTCCATTCCCAATAAGCGATCGAGTTCATCCAAGGCGGCGTTCTCGCGCACCATCGCCCGCATCAAATCGGGGAACGCCATACCGCCCATGCGAACGCAGCGCTCGATCAAGTACGGCACCGGGCTGTGCGGTTCGATGCTCTTGAGCGCAACCGCGATGCGGGAAAGCTGGCTATAGAGGCCTTCGCGGTTGTTGGCCACGCCCGTGCCCCCACCGGAACCGCCGCCCGAACCCGACGGGGAAACGCTGGCGCCTACGGCTTCGGAGGAGGCTTCTTCGTCTTCTCCCGGTTCGGCCGCCTTCAATACAACGCCGCGCTTGTGGGCGACCTGTTCCACGAGTTCGACGCACTTGGCGAGCGCGCTACCGATGTTGCCGCTCGTCTCCATGCTGAGGAAGTCCGGTGCGACTTCAGCCCCCATGCGTTCGTCGAGTGCGGCGGCGAGATCGCGAAGCACTTGCGTAGTTTCCTCCAGATCGTCGTACGCGGCTTTGATGCTGGCCGGTTCGGCGCGGGGAGCCGCTTCCTCGAACTCGCTCTTCGTATCCGGTTGAATCGAATCGACGTACGAAAACGTGCGACCGCTAGATTTGAACAGCGGCAGTTCCAGCACCGTTTGCGGGAAGCGCGAGCCGCGGGTGTTATCGTTGATCCATTTGAAGGCGCCTTCGCGCACGTCCATCGTCTCGCCTTCTTCGGGCATCGGATAGATGCGATCCCAACAATCGAGGGTGAGGCGGAGAAGCAGTTTCAAACCGTCGCGCATCCCCGGCAATCCCGATTTCCGGCTGATGGCTTCGAGCATCCGCACGCCGAGGAGGTAATCTTTCGATTTGTTCTCCAAGGCGTTCGAGGCGAGCTTGATGATCTTCGGCCAATCGGCCCGGCGGCCCGACGTGGCGGGATCCATCGGATCGGCATCTTTTCGGAGATCGTCCAACTCGAAGCGCAGAAGATCGAGCAAGGGCACCCCGGCGGGGGCATCCCCGGGGATCGGTTGAATGAACTTTTCAACGTCGAGAACGGCGGGTGAACTCACGGGGAACCTCGTAATTACTTTTTGGTAACGTGCAGCGTAACCACGCGGCGGACGGTCGGCTCGGTTTCATCCGGTAAGAAACGCCAAATCGGCCGCTCCGGATGGATGCTCCGCACGGTCACCGGCGGCTTGGCCTCTTTCTCCGAAGCCAGCACGAGAAGGTGTTCGTAACCGTCGTTCAGGTCGAGGCTGGAGATGAGGAATTTGGTATCGGCCTTGGGGGAGAAGACGCGTGGCTTATCGGCGGAAACCATCTGCCCGCCGTTGGGTTCGACGTAATCGACCGTGCCATCGGCCCAGATTTGCAACAGGTGGAAATGCAAGTTGCGGTTGGCCGAAAGCTTCATCATGAAAGGTTCACTGACGTACACGGCTTCGATGCTGTTCTGCTTCGAATCCACGGCTTCCAGCGCCAGAGTGAAGGGTTGCGGTTTCGGATCGATGTCGCCGGAGTACATCGCCCCCAACGGAGGAGTTGGAGAACTGACATTCGCGCCGGTGAAACGGGTCTTCTCATCGGTCAACGCGGGGCCGGCGGGGAGTTTCGCCTTCTTCGCCCGCGCCGCCGCAAGCGCGACGAGCGATTTCAGTTCCTCCCCGAGTGCCGTCGCTTTCGGGATCATTTTCGTACCGGCGAGTATGGCGGAGAGCCAATCGGCTCTCAAAAAGGGTACGGGGCGGCGTTGGGCGGTCGCTTTCTGAAACGCGGCGAACTTCCCCGCCATGTCCTTCGGAACGGGTACAACGTCCGGGTACTCCAACAGGATCAGATCGAATGGTACCAACTCCGCGAGGCCGTTGATGCCTTTGAAGCGAATCTGTTCGAACAGGTCTGGCTCATCCCAGCCGAGTTGGCGGATGTCTAAGCGGAAGAGTGTGGCAGTCGCATCCACGGGTTCGGGGGCGACCGGTTTGCCCGTCGTGGCCGCGAGCAAGGATTGCCGAAGGCGTTGCTCGGCCTTACCGAGGGCTTCCGGGGCGCCGTCCGTGGGCACAAGGTGCCCCAGCGAGAGGTAACGGATGTGCGGCTTGAGGTCGTCCTCGACCGTATCGAAATCCTTCAGCATCGTGGCGAGCGTGGTGCGGTCGTCGAAAGCGCGCGGGTAATCGGGGGCTTTCTGTTCGATCCACTTCCGCAACACTTCGATTTCCGCATCGCTGGGTGCGGGGCGGTTGCCGGGGGGCATGATCCCGGCATCGAGGAATTCGAGGATTTGCGAACGTTTGCCCGGGTTAGAAACGAAGGCGACGGGCACCGTCGTCGCGGTGACGGTGCCGTGATCGAGAACGTCCAAGCGGCTGGGGTTGGAAGTGTCTTTGTGGCATTCGCCGCAGTGTTTCTGCAAGATCGCACGGGCTTGGATTGCGAGATCGCCGCGTTCGCGGCGCGTAAGGTTTTGACCGTGGGCCACGGTGGGAATGAGCAACACGAGTGCGGCGAATCGGAGCATAGTTGCATTCTATTGTTTAGCCGCGGAGCGATCGAACTCGCCCCGCTCCGCGGCCAAACAAAGGGTTCAATTCTTCGGTTCGAGGTACTTGATGCTCACATCCGTCACGGGCGTATCGACGTGCGGGGCGAAGAACACGGAGGTCGTTTCGGATTTTGCCGTGCCTTGCCCTTTCACCACGTAGCCGCGGGAGTTCGTATCGTCCGCCGCGCGGCCGCGAAGATCGCGTTGGAGGGCCTTCAACGATTGCGGTTTGGCGTGGGTGGAACTCGGCGTGCCCCGGGTGTTCAACATCGCCAGTTGGTTCGCCGCGGCGAGTTCGAATTCCTTCTTCACCGGGGCCTCCGTCATCGAGCCGCTGAACACGACCAAACGGAACGTTCCGGCGTGGGGGCCGTAGCGCACGGCGTCTTCCACCGGTTCATCGGGTTTGGTCACGCGGAACGCCGCAGCGGTATCGGCATCGGTTTGGAAGCCGCGGACGGTCACTTCCATCCCCGGTTCGAGAACCCACTTTCGGCAGGCCAACGGCGAGAGCGTTTCGTTGTAAAGCGTGCTCTGCCCGTTGATGAGGAGTACCGCCGCACAGATGCCGTTACTTTTGTTCACGAGTTTGAATGCGATGGAATCGGTTTCCTTCGGTTCCGGCACGCGGCCTTTCGCGATCTTCACCGGTTGATCGTTGTAAAGGATCGTGAGTTGAATCGGCGAATCGGCGAGCGCGGCGAATTCCTCTTCCTTTTCTGGAACGGGATCCGCCGATTGTTTGCGGATGTTCTCGACGACGTCTTCTTTGATCTTCTCTGCGGGCGGGGCCTTCCCCGAAACGAGCGCCTCTTGCGTGGCCTTCGGCACGCTGTAGCTGAAGCCGGCTTGGGCGAGCAACTCGGGATCGGTGGCCACGGTGAGGGCCTCGGTGGCCTCTTCGAGTTTGCCCGTAGCATCGAAGAGTTGCAATTGCACCGTCATGGTTTTCATGCCGGGGGAGATGGCCACCAAGCCGGTGAGGAACGCGGCGGGCGTGACCTTATCCCGGCTCCAACCGAGTTCGTATTGGCGCGTAAAGAAGGCCTTGCGGCCGTCGTCCGACCGGTGGTTGGCGGTGGTGAGCTTCTCCTTCACCACGGCTTCGGACGCGCGATCGATGATGCCGAACTTTTCGTCGGTGTTCGCCAGTACGAGCGCGGTTTCGAGCTTGTTGGCGAGCGTGAGGTTCAAATCCCCGGCGTCGTCGGTGAGCTTGCCGTCGTCTTGCTTGACGAGGAATTTGAGCACGCCGACGTTGGTGTACCCCTTTTTCTTCAGCAGTTGGTGAAGCGCCGTGGCCCGCTTACCGATGGCGGTATCGAACGATTCCGGCTCGGCGGCAGTTGCGAACGAACCGGCGAGGAACAAGGCGAAGGCGGCACGGGCAAACATTGGGGAACTCCGGAAGCGGTGTGTATCTGAGTATGCGAAACCACCTGAAATACGGACAACTGTCAACTGTCCACTGCGAACTAACAACTATCCCCGAAAGCGTATTGATCGACATAGTCGGTAGTTCACAGTCGACAGTTGACAGTTCGAAACACTACTGCGGTTTCAGCAACACGCTGGAGGGCAACTGCTGCGGGAAGCTGATCGGGTTCTGCGAATCGTTCGGCTTCTGGATCTTCGTGAGCAACTGCGGCATCCGCCCGCGGACGTACCCGAACAGGCCGTCGGTGGTCAGCGAACCGCCCGCGGTGCTGGCCCGGCGGAACTGCGGGCCCAAGGCTTCGAGGATCGCATAGGTGAACAAGCCGTGGCCAAAGGCGGGATCCTCGTAAGAGAGTTCCCCTTGTTCGCACGCGGCCATCACCATCGGCCCTTGGCTCGTCGGGATGAACCGGCGGAGCATATTCGCATCCGAGGCTTGGCCCGAGTGGCAAGCATCGAGCAGCACGAGCTTGCGGCAGTTGATCTTGGCCAAGGCTTCGTAAAGTTCTTCGGAGGATAATCCGGTCTCGGTCGGCTTCAGCGAGCTGTAGTTCGGGCCGCACATGAAGAACACGCCGCTGCTCCCCGCGAAGGCCCCCCGGCGACCGGCGGGGCCATCGGCGATGATGTTCCCCTTGGTTTCGCCGGGCATGATCAAATCGCCGTGGCCCGCGAAGAAGACGATCAGCCAATCGTTGGGCTTCGCGGTCTTCTGGTGTTGTTGAAGTTGTTTGAGCAACTCGGCGCGGTTGGCGTTCGCGTTCACCCGCAGAGCCGTGGTGCCTTCGGGGAAGTATTTGTCCGAACCCAAGAACTTTTCGAGATTCTCGTTGAGTTGTTGGGCATCGTTCACGGCACTCTTCAAATTTCCGAACGAACGTGCCCCGGTGGAAATCTTCTGGTGTTCCGAATAATCGTTGATGCCCACGGCGAGCGTGAGGAGGTTCGGCCGTACGCTCTCCACCGGGTTCTTTACGAAGCGGATATCCTCGGCGCGGCCGCCGGCGCCGTTGAACGTCATCACCGAGACTTGATTGTTGCCGTTGCGGAAAAGTTCGGGCGGTAGTGCGATATTCTCGGCGAACGGCTTGCGTTGCAGGCCGTCCCACACCTTGTAGCGGTAATCGTTCACCCAGAGTTCGACCCGTTCGGGAAGCAGATCGGGGTTGCTGCCGCGCGGGGCCACGTTCACCGCCAGTTCCAAACCCTTCTCATTCAGGATCGAGTTCTTCAGCGCCAAATCGACCGGAGCCGGTTGCAAACCGCCGAACTTGATCGGCAGCGGGTTCTCGCCTTGCGCTTCTTTCAGCGCCTCGGCGATGTCCCGGTTCGCCAGCAGTTTCTGGATCGCGGCCGGTTTGTGGAAGTGCTTCTCGAACTGCTGCAATTGTTGGAAGCTCGGCGTACCGCCGACGTCCGGCGAGTTCACGTGCCAGCCGACGAGGCGATCCCCGTGGGCCGTGGTGGTGAGGTAGTACGAACCGTGCCACATCCAAACATTCCAGTTCGAGATGCGGTTGTTCTCGAAGCCGCTGAACCATTTCCACATGGGGCGTTGTCGAACAGTAGTAAGAATCTCGCGGCGGTTTCCTTTTTCATCGGCACCGAGGTCGAAGTAATGTTCTTCCCCGGATTGCGGGTTCTTCAACGATGCCACGGCGTCGTCCGCGGTGCCGGTTTCTTTCTTGCCGGGGCGGCGGTCATACACGATTTTCTCGCCGCCGACGACGAGCAGATCGAGTTTGTCCTCTTTTCGCATCCCGGCTTCCCACGCCGGCGAGCCGACGTCGAGCGCGGTAATGGAAGGTTTATCGTCCTTTAGTTCGACGCTCGCCCCGAGGTTGGCGTTCGACGCCCACGGTTTGAGGCTGTAGGCCGCGAGGGTTTGATCGGCCCCGCCGGTGAGGAACCAACTGCCATCGGCAGCGGCGGCCAGCGAAATCACTTCGCCGCTGTGCCCCGTGTAGATGCGGCTCTTCGGAAGTTCGAGTTGTTTATTCGCATTCAACTTGGCCGCACGAGGATCGAGGTTGAACACCGAAGCCCCGTAGTAATGCCCCACGATCACGCGGACAGGTTCGTTCCCCTTCGCGGGCAGGAACGTGAAACAGGTGGGGGCGAGGTCACGGTCGCGGTCGGTCATCAATCGCAGGCGGAGAGGCGCCGCACCGGGGCGTTCGCGCTCGGCGTACCAGATGAAGCGATCTTCGGTATCGGGAACGATCTTCCAACCGTCCAATTCCGAACGCGGCTCGACCCATGGAATCTTGTCGTCCGCAGTCGCAGCCAGGCGGCTCATATCGAAGCGGTACCAATTGCCTTGGCCTCGTTTATTCGGATCCGTGGAGTTCGGATCGCGTTCGATCTGTTGGGCGATGACGTTGCCGTTCACGGAGAGCTTCAACCCCCACGGCTTGCGGCCTTGGCTGCGGATGGCGCTCAACGGCTTTGCCGGTTGCGCCGGATCGTAGAGGCTCACCTCGTCGCCGTCGCCTCCCGCAATGGCCATGCGGGCATCCTTGGGGTGGAAAGCCATGCACTCGGCCCTGCCCGCGATGGGAAACTCTTTGGCCGCTTTCATCTCGGGCGGATTGAAGAGCTTCACGGTGTCGTTCGTATCGGCGTAAAAGCGAGGCTTGCCCCCTTCGGCGAGCATCACCGTGGCGACGCCCACCGCCAACGCATTCGTTTTGGGTTGCCAAGCGATGCTGCGCGGGAAGCTGTCGGCTTTCATTGCGATCGCATTCGTTGTGTTGTCCACCAACGATCGCACGAGCACTTGCGGGCCGGAGCAGGCGGACGCGAGATACTTGCCATCGGCGGAGACTTCCGCCCGGTAAACGCGGTAGCGCTTCGCTTGCCCATCGTTCACATTGAAAAGCGTTTTGCCTTCGGGCACAGCGGCGGCGGGGTCACTGGTGAGGTTGCCATCGATCTTGCATTGCAACACTTGGCCGCTCTGGGCGACCGATACCATCGTGTTGGCATCGGGGAACCAAATCCGGCGGGGGAAGTTGTACTCCGCCTTGCCGTCGGGGTTCTTCAACGCCTCGTGCTTGCCCGCCCGGACGGGGGAATTGAACGCGCGGCCTTTGGTTTCCATCGCCAGCTTCTCCGGCTTCCAAATCCAGAGGCTACCATCGGCGGTGCCGAAGGCAACGCGTTCGCCATCCGGGTGGAACGCGACGGAATGGACGACGTTGAAATCGTCAATGCCGTTGCGGGATTCGGGCCAAGTGATGGCGAGCATGGTACCCCGTTCGCGGGCCACGATCACCACGGTGCTGGGCTTCATTCCGTAGCCGCCGAGGGCGAACTTCTTGCCGTCCGGGGAGATGGCGAGATCCTTGATGCCGCCGCGCTGTTCGCGCCACGAGGGCCAGCGGAGCACCTCGGCTTCATTGGTTTTGAAGGCATCTTGGGCATAGGGCCACAATCGGGCGACTTTGTCGTCTCCCCCGGCGATGGCGTAGCTGCCGTCCGGGGCGAACTTTAGCACGTCGCAGGTTCCGTAGCGCCCCCCGGCTTCGACGACGATTTCGGGCAAATCGGTGCCGCGGCGATCGAAGGTTTGCGCCGGTGCGATCCCGGCGGTGGCGATGGTAAGTGCGAGGGCGAATTTGCGGGCGAACATGGTGGAATCCATTTTTTGTAAGTCGGTTCAAACGGTCACCGTAGGTGAACGGAGGCCCGGTAAATGATCGTTGTCTGGTTTCGTCGGGCCTCCGTTCACCTACGGTGACCGTTTGAACCGACCTACCAGAGTAATGCGAATACGGGCCGAACCCCGGACAACCCCTGCGATTTCGTCAGGAGTTGTCGACTCGGTTCTGGGCCACCTGTTCGATCCGTTCCAACAAGCGGCGGATTTTCCGGTCGTACGAACCGAGCTTCTCGGCGATCTCGACGGTCGTGTACCCTTGCATCTTCAATTCGACCACTTGGCGTTCTATCGGCGTGAGGCTTTCCATCAGCTTCTCGAACTGTTCCAAGAGCGCCAACTCGACATCCGGGGCCGGCACGTTCCCCGCCACTTGGGCCAACAGTTGCGAATCGTCGCTGCCGTCGGTCATTTCCGATGTCGGGCTGCGCTTGGCGGCTTGGTGGTGAACCACTTGGCGGAGAGTCTTCCGAACAGTGAGCCGCACGAGCAATTTGAAAAGGTCTTCTTCCTGTTCGAAGGTGAATTCGTCGTTTTTGACGCGTTTGAAGAATGTTCGGAACGCCGATTGCACCACGTCGTCCGGGTCGAAGCGGCTGGCCATGCGTTGGCTGATCCGGCGCTTCGATAAGCGCATCAACCGTTCGCAATACTTATCGAACAGCTCCTTCGCTGCCGATTCGCTGCCGGCTTGGATTTCATGGGCCAGTTCCCGGTCGTCCGTCGGTTCCGCCATTTCCAGCTCCCGGATCGGAAAAGCTTCCCCTTGTGCGGGTTTCAATTCTGCGTAGTAGCGGAAGTCGCCAGACTTCCGGAACCAACTCATCCGGGAGTCTGGCGACTTCCGCTACAAGAATTCGATATCCGCACTGTGGTAGAGTACCGCGTTTCGGAACCGCAATCAATGATTCCCCGGTGCGAGGGCTTGCATGTGGATATCGGTGGCATCGGTGAGCCGGGGCGGATGCGCGCTCCACCACCGCGCCGCCAAATCTTCGCACCACGGCATCGCCGATCCGCACGCGGCGAGCGCCTGTTCGAGTTGGGCCGCCCCCGCGAACCGCGCCGCGGGATCTTTTTCCAACATGCGATTCAACACGCTCAGCAATCCCACCGGCATGAGCGGTTGGTAATCCGCCGCGCTCGGTGCCGGATCGGTAACCACGGCCATGAGCGTCTTCATCGGGTTATCGCGGTGGAAGGCTTCCTGCCCTGTGAGCAGGTAATACGCCACGCTGCCCAGGCTGAACAAATCGCTGCGGCCATCGAGCGCGCCGCCACTCGCTTGTTCCGGGCTCATGTACTCCGGCGTACCGACGATCAACCCTTCCCGCGTGATCTTGGCCCCCGGTTCCACGTCCGGCACCAGCGATTGCACCAACCCGAAATCGAGGAGCTTCACTTGATCGTGGGTGCTGCCGATGGGGAAGATCAGAATGTTGCTCGGTTTGATATCGCGGTGGATCAACCCTTCGCGGTGGGCTTCGCGGAGTGCCCCGCAGAGTTGTTTGAGGATGTGGATCACCCTCTCCGGCGGTTGCGGGCCGTGGGTTCCTATCAAATCTTCGAGGCTCGGCCCGGGCAGATACTCCATCACATAATAGAACGTGCCATCCTCTGCGACGCCGTAATCGTAGATTTCCACGGTGTTCGGGTGCCGCAGCTTGGCGGTGGCTTGCACCTCGCGCTCGAAGCGCTTCAACTGCTCCGGTTGGTTCAGGTAGCGCGAGTGGATGCGTTTGACGGCGCAAGGGCGTTTCAGCAACCGGTGCTCGGCGAGGTAGACTTCGCCCATGCCGCCGGCGCCGAGTTTCCGCCGGAGGCGGTATTGGCCCAGTTCGCGGATCGCTTCGCGCGCCGATTCGACTTCGCGCTGCAACGCCGCCGTTTTCGCGGTGCCGAAGATGGCGATGCCGAGGCCGACCGCGAGGAACGTAATGGCGATGGCCAACAGGATGCCGAAGTTATCGGTCGTGGGCTCGTGAACGACGATGGCGAAGCCGTCGATCGCCAGCGCGGCGAAAGCCATGGCGGCGGTGATACTGGCCCCGCGGGCCAGCGAGTTCGGAACCAGAACCCCGTGGAACACGATGAGCGCGAACCAATTGAAATGGACGATCCCCGCCGCGGCGAGCACGGTCATCCGTTCGTGTTGCTTGCCTTCGTAGCCGTTGAGCGGGTAGGCGGTGAGTACCGAGAACTGCCAGTAGGCGAAGTACAAAGACATACTGCCGAACGCTGCGACTTCGAGAACGCGCAGCCAACGGACGGGATAGGGTTCGGAAAGCATCATCGCCGTGGACATTGCGACCAAGAATAGCAAAACCGCCGCGCCCAGGGCCACGCCTATCCAGCCGATGGTGTTGTGGTCAAAGAGCTCGATGAAGTCTGTGGCGCCGGACACTACGAAGAAAGCGAACGGGAACGCGGCGATCAATCCGCATAATCGCAACCGTTGGTGAAACAGTCGCCGGGTATCCGGGTCGAGGGTTTCGAGTTTGGGTTTCGGCGAAATATTGAAGGTGGTGCCGCTGAGCGGAGGCGGGGCGAGCGTGAAGCTGTTGGTATCCTTGGGGGAATCCACGGTTGGGCGAAAACGCCGGGTGAGCGATACCGTCGGTACGGATTCGATGGCCGAGGGCGTGAGCATGGGGAGGCACGGCGTGGACAGTTGAAGCTTCGCTATTGTAAACTACAAAATGAGAATTGGGAATGGGAAGCCGAGGCAAGTTGGGAATGCACCGAATCAAAGTCAACTATTTCGATGGCAGGCCGTACCCTCAAACGTTGGTTTGTGCCCTCAGTTTAGCACCCTCCTCCCCCCAGGGCACAAATTCCCCTCGGCGAACTTTGAAAAACGCTTCGAGGTTCGCCAGAATGCTGGCGGTACCGGAGAGGACGCTCGCCACTATGTTTCGCCAACCCGTTCCCGTGTGGTAGTTTACAGCGAGTGTACGCCCTCTCGAATGGATCTGTGCGGGCTTCTTCGCCAGCGTTTGGATCACCATGCTCAACGGGGAATGGAAGGCCGGGAAGACGACTCTGCTCTCGATTGTGCTCTCCCGTTTCGGCACCGGGGGCACAATCGTGGGCCACCGAAATCGTAACGGCCCGCAGTTACCGCTGCAATTCCCGCTCCAGCCGATCCACGAGATCGCGGATGGACCAAAATCGTTCGCCCACGCTCAACTTTCACCACTTCACAACGCCTTGGTCAAAATCCCCGACGCCTCGGGCTGCATCCGGTTCACCAACTCACTCCGATGGTGGTAGAGCACCGCGAGAAACTGTTCGTCGTCGATGTCCCAGAGCGAGCGGCCGGTTTGATCCTCGCCCAGGAATCCTAGGTGGGCGAGCAACTGTCCCAAGCGCACATCGGGCGAACGCTCGCATAACTCCATCAGCACGTCTAGCGATTCCGAAACGGTAGGCGATGTCATGGCAACATATCTCCGATCGATGGATCCGAACCGTAGGCCCGCCGCAGTTTCCCAACCACTTCGACCCGTACTGGCGTGCCCGGCGCGAGCTTGGCGATTCGCGACGCCCGCGTTACCCCATTGTAGATGACCAACACACCGTCCGCTCCTTCATAAACCACCAGCGGCGGCATCCCCACCGTCGATGCTCCAAACCGTGCGATTTGACGTTGCAACTTCAATGCATCGGCGTACGGCCGGGAATGCGGCGGGCGAAGGTCTCGCGGATCGACATCGCGGAAATGGGACGGCATTGGCTTCAGTGTCTTTGTTGAAAGTGAAACCCACGAATCGCCAAGCGGAGGCTTCATAACGCGATATTACCGCTGCAATTCCCGCTCCAGCCGATCCACGAGGTCGCGGATGGACCACATTCGTTCGCCCACGGTGAGCTTCTCGTCTTTCTGAATCCACGCCCGCACCCGCTTCTCGGCGGCTACTGCGGCGCTGTGGGTTTGCGCCCCGAAATGCTTGGCGATTTCCCCGTGCGTGGCCGAAGTGTGCTTGCGGCAAAGGAAGACCGCCAGCATGCGCGGGTGGCTCGTCGCCCAGGTGCGGGCTTTCGATTGCAGTGCCCCCGAGGCCAACCGCAACACCCGGCATACGGCGTCGTCAACGTCTTGCACGGAAACCGTGCGCACCGCGTGCCGCAGGAGATCGCCGAGGGCTTCGCGGATCATGCCGAGTTCGACCGGTCGCCCCGTGTGCTTGGCGAAATGGCGGATGCTGTGGATCGCCCCTTCGAGTTCACGGACGTTCCCGCGAAGATTCCCCGCGAGGAATTTCAGCACCGATTCCGGGATCGCCGGGCTGCCCCCCGATTTCTTCTTCAAGATTTCGTGGCGGGTTTGATCGTCTGGCGGTTGCACGGGCCACACGGCTCCGCCCACCAAACGGTCCACCAGTTCGGGCATCAACTCCTCGGCGAGCCGCGGATGGCAATCGGTGGTAACCGCGACCAACCGCCCATCGGCGACGAGCGAATCGAGAGTATGGACGAACTCGCGTTGCGTGCCGGGCTTCGTGGCGAGGAAATGCAGATCGTCGATCAACAAGGCATCGCATTCGCGGAACTGCCGGCGGAACGCATCGTGCTTCTCGAAGCGGCTCGCTTGCACGAAGCGGGTGGTGAAATCCTCGGCGGTGATGTATCGGGGTTTGAACTCGGGGTGGTTGCGGCGCAGGCCGACGTAGATGCCTTCGAGGAGGTGCGTTTTGCCGGTGCCCACCGGGCCGTGCAGCACGAGCGGATTGCCGCAATCGGTGGGATTTTCTATGGCGCTGAGCGCGGCCGCGTGGGCCACTCTGTTCGAGGCACCCACGATGAAATCGGCGAGCGTTTTCCAACGGCGAGTCGGGCCTTCCTTCGGCTTGCGGCTCGTTGTCGTGGGATTGTCGAAGCTCTTTTTGCCCGTCGGCGGGCCGAAGGCTTCCGCTTCGAGCGGTTCGATCGATTCCGGCTTGAAGAGCTCGGCATCGGTGACGAAGCGCACATTGGCATCGGCGCCCAACACGCGGTGGGCCGCGGTGCGGATGGCCCCGCCGAAGGTGTGTTCGAGCCACTTGTGGAATTCTTCACTGGCGAAGGCAACGATGGCTTCGCCTTGGCCGGGGACGAACAGAACCCTGCTCGCGCCGAACCACATTTGGAAGCGGGCCGCGCCAATCTGGGCGACGAGGGCCGATTCCATTCGTGAGGCGAAAGCTTCGGGGTCGGGTTGGCTCGCGCTGCGGGCCGCCATTCGTACTCCGTAGGATGGCTCCGGCACTGCCGGGTTCACAACGCGGGGGAAACATATTTGAGGGGCAACTGCCAGTATGCGCGGTGGCAGCTTTTGGACAATTCGATTCCACACCACTTGGGAAGTGCGGGGGAACCCGACCCGAGCGCAACCGCTACCGCTACGCCAAACGTGAATAACCGATGCAACCGGCCCAATCGCGCCAATCGGCACAACCGTCAAACCTTCTACGATTCGGCCAGGCGCTCTTACCGGGGCGAAAGTTTGGCGTGGATTCTGTGAAGGAGGTTCGAACAATTCCCCACAACACTGGCGAGCCGGGGGCGTGGGCGTCCGGCGAAAGATCATTGGAATGACGAATAAACACCGTCGAAGACGTCTGCGGGATCTTCGATTCCCACCGGTCGCGCGCGCACCCGGCACGCCC
>JBBQWA010000079.1:0-15212 GCA_038211045.1 Gemmatales bacterium | reverse complement strand
GCCAAGTCGGCGCGGGTCACGCGGCGGTAGCCGTGCGGCTCTGCCCCGGCGAACGCCCATTCGTGCATGCCTTCCAAAGTGTTCGCCACCATCCAGTCGGCGTGCGAATGCACCCGCGAACGCTCGGCGATTTCCAAGAGTTCCGCATCGCCCACGCCCACTTCGAGTTTGAACTTAACCAACTTTCCGGTGAAGTGCCAATCGCTGCGGATTTTATCCACGAGCTTCGGGGCGGGGCGGAACTTCAGCCAGAGTTCTTCGTGATTCCCCTTCACCTTCCCGGCGGAAACGTCCGCGAGTTCCCCGTTCACTTTGGCGAACGTTCCAGCGAGCAAATAATCGTTCACAGCCGCGGCGTGGATCACGGCATCGAACCCGCCAGTCGAAATCTCGCGTTCCATCGCCGAATCCAAATCTTCGAACGTTTGATATTTCTCGATGCGGATCAGTTCCCCACCACCCGCCGTTCTCGCTTCGCTCGACCGTCGACCTCCCCCACGGGGGGGGAGGTGAAGAGTGTGACCGGTGTTTGAGATTTCTTGTTTCTCGATCGAACCCGCCTCCCCCCCGGTGGGGGAGGTCGCTGGAACCGAAGGTTCCGGCGGGTGGTTGGGCGAATCCGGAAGCAATACTTCCGGGTGCGATGTCAGCAACGTCACCGTGTGCCCGCGCTCGGCCGCACGCACCGCGATGTTCGCCCCGGTGCGCCCCGAGAAGATATTCGTGAGGCACCGCACCCGATCGATCGGCGTCTGCGTGTTGCCCGCGGTGACGAGGATGTTCATGGAGAGTTACTTCCCCATCTCGTGAATCGTGTTGTGAATCGTTCCGGAGATCGTTCGGCCGTCGGCGCCTTTCAATCGGTATTGGATCGACATTCCCCATGTCGGCGCGAGTTCGGGGATTTCCAATCGCACGGTCTTGCCATCGTTCGAGGCGGTCGCTTTCGATACGGCGAGCGCTTTTTCATCAATGTGCTTGGAACCGTAGGCTTGGCTGCGTTTCAATCCCCAAACTTTGATCGTGTAGTTCTTCACCTCGGCGGCACTCGCCGCGTCGATGGCATCGGTGAAAGTGAGTTCCACGCCGTTCGCGGTCGCCTTCAAACCGACGGGCAGATCGGTCGGCTTGCCGGTGTAGCGAACGCGGTAAAAGCCGCCGGGGGCGCTCTGATTCCCGGCCCACGCGAACATGCCGCAGGTGTAAAGCTGGCCATCGACCGGATGGAAGCGGCCGCGCATGATGCCGGTGGGGAACGCCGGTAAGGGCAAAGCGCACATACCGCCTTGGGCTTGCCCGTGAACCTTTTCATACGGCACGACGTAGATTTTGCCGTGGCCGTAAGAGATGTTCAACAGCGAACCTTTGAGCGGCCCCCACTTCTCGGAGTTCACCCACAGGAGTTCGGCGGGCGAACGGTCGAAGGCGTTGGTGATCCAACACAGGGGCTGTTTCATCGCGGCATCGGATTTATCGGTGAGGTCGGTGTAGCCCCACAAATTACCGTAGAAGCCGCCCTTCTCCACGAGGTTGATGCGGTTCTTGGGCGTCCAGAATCCTTCTTGATCGGTAACGAAGTAGGTGCCATCCGGGTTCAAACACACCCCGTTGGCGGCCCGGAAACCCGTGGCGAGGATTTCCGTGCTCGCACCATCCTTGCTCACTTTTAAGAGCGTCCCGTGTTGCGGAACGAGGGCAGGGAGTGCGTGCCGGCCGCTCTTGGCGTAGTAGAAGTTCCCTTCGGCATCGGCTTGCAGGCCCATGGCGAATTCGTGGAAGTGTTCCGTCACTTGGTGATCGCTGTTGAAGCATTCGTAGAAATCGGTTTCGCCGTCGCCGTTGAGGTCGTGCAACTTCACGAGTTGGTCCCGACAGCAGACGAAGATGGATCCATCGCGCACGACCAAACCCAAAGGCTGGTACATCCCGCTGGCGATCCGTTGCCAAGTCAGCCCCGCTTCGGGGTGATCGATCCCGCCCACCATCCAGACATCGCCGTCCCATGAACAGACGGCCATCCGTTTGCCATCGGGCATGAAATCGAAACCGGTGAGCCGCAGTTGGGCGTTCCACGGGTTGCGTTCTGGCAGGGCGAAAGTATCCACGGTGAATGGGCCATCGGTTTTGCCGAGGGCGACCGTGGTTTTCAGAATCTCGGGCCAGCGCTTCGGACCGCCGAGCGTGAAGGATTTCAGAGTGCGCGGCGACTGCGTACTTTTCGCAAGAGCATCCAAGGCGTCTTGGTTGCCCTTCGCCATGAGCACTTTCACGCGGATCGGCGATTTCGATGCGGGCACTTTCATCAGGGTGAAATCTTTATCGCGCTGCAAGGTCGCGCTGGAATCGCTTACGAGGGAAACCGCGACGCCCGCCGGGGCAATGCGATTCAACAAGTCCTTCGTGGACGACGCGATGTTCAACGTGCGAGTGTACACGACCGAACCCGGTTGCTTCGGATCGCTTTCGGAACCGAAGGATTCGAGGATCGCCGCATCGCCGATGGTGTACGAGATGATCGTTTGATCGCCGAAGCTGTAGATGCCCTTGAACTGCGCCCACGTTCGGGGGAGCGGCCCGTAGATTCGGTCGTCGCGGCCCTTGATTCGCGGGTCGTTGAACGAGCCGGTTTCGGGGTTGGCCCAACCTGGCCCGATGGGTAGCGCGACCGCGACATCGCCGACGAGTTTGGGGTGGACTCCGTGTTGACCGTTGAAATGGATGCCCTTCCAATCGATGAAACCCTCGCCGTTCCATGCCGCAGCGTAACGCATCGTATCGTGATCGAACATCGCCCATTGCTTACCGCGCGAGACGCCCCCCGGCCCGGAATCGAGGCGGATCGCGAGGCCCTTGTATGCGAAGTTCGGTGGCACGCCGCCGATCTCGTAGCTGTTGCTCAGGCTGGGGCCGTAATCCATGGTCACCCACGGTTGCACATTCACGGGGGCGGGGCCGAAGCTTTTGCCCTTGGGCAGCTTCGCCAAATACGCGGCATCGGTGGGCACGAATTGACTGGGGTTGTGCGGTTTGAGGTACGCCTCGCGTATGTAATGGATCACATCGTACTTCTGCCGGGGTACCATCCAGGTTTGCGGGGCCATCATGCCGTAGCCGCGGGTGAGAGTTTGGTACATGCTGTGCGCGTCGCTGCCGTTCTTGAATTTCTCAGACGCGAATTTGAGCGACGACGGGAGCGAACCGACTTGATCTTTGGTGCCGTGGCAGTTCCCGCAAATGCGGGTGTAGGTCGCCTCACCGCGTTTGAACGCCTTGTCGTCGAGTGCGGCGATCAGCCCGGCGTGGTCAATTTCCTTTTCGTACTCGGGGATCACGAGCACCGTTTGGGCGGGGCGGAGTTCCTTCGCCCGGGCCGGGCCTTGTTCCGCGATTTCAATCAGGTACTTCGCCAAATCCAAGAACTGTTGTCGATCCGAAAGAAGATTCACCATCGCTTCGGGCATCAGCGATTGCGTACCGACGGTGCGTTTGTCGATATCGTCCTTGGATAGAACCACTCGCTTGCCGCCGGCGGCGGGGTCGAGCAACGTCACGTTGCCATCCTTTTCTTCCGCGACCAAGCCGAGGAGCGTCTTGCCTTCCACGGTCGTAATCGTGACCGGTTCGTAGCCTTTCTTGATGATTTTGGAAGGGAGCAATACGGATTCGATGAGGTACTCGGCGGTGCCTTCCTTGCCGGCCTTGGAGATGTCCGGCCCGAGTTGCGTGCCGGTTTCCCCATCGTGGCACTTGGCGCAAGTGAGGAACGTTTGAAAGAACAACACCGCACCGCGGCCGGAGTCCCCCTGTTCGCGGGCGGCTTTCGCCAGTTCCGTAACCGGTTCCCCCGCCAATTGCTGTTGGAGCGATTTCGGTTCCGCCGCACCCAGCGGCAAAGCCAGCCATACAACGAATAGAGCAAAAACGGTTCGCATCCAGATTCCCCTTCGAGATAGTTTCATGATAGTACGGCACATCGCATTGATCGTCGCCGTGATCGGTTTCTGCGCCGCACATTCCAACGCGGCGGAGAACGAGAAGCCGAAGCCGGTGAAGGTGTTCATCCTCGCCGGGCAATCGAATATGGAAGGGCAAGCCGTCGCCGACCTCGATGGCAAGAACTACAACGATGGCAAAGGTACGCTCGCTCAATTGTTAAAGGATTCTGCCAAAGGCCCGGCACTGCGGCACCTCCGGAACGAGAAGGGCGATTGGGTGGTTCGCAACGACGTTTGGGTTCGTTACCAACGGGAGAAGGCGCCGTTGCTCGCCGGGCCGCTCGGCATGGGCTACGTTCCCTACGGAGGCAAACATCACTTCGGCCCCGAATTGCAGTTCGGTCACGTTGTCGGCGATCATTTTGCGGAACAGGTTCTGCTCATCAAAACGGCGTGGGGTGGCAAAAGCTTGTACAAGGATTTCCGCCCGCCGAGCGCCGGCGGCGATGTCGGCCCGTACTACACGAAGATGATCGCCGATGTGAATGCGACCTTGGCGAACCTGAAAAAGGAGTTCCCGGGCTACGCCGATCAGGGTTTCGAGTTGGCGGGCTTCGTCTGGTACCAAGGTTGGAACGACGGAGTCGATCCGAAAAACGCTGTGCCACAGTACGAGCAAAACCTTGTTCATCTCATCAACGATGTTCGCAAGGAATTCAAGAATCCTAAGTTGCCGATCGTAATCGGCGAACTCACCGGCCCTTGGGTGAAAGCCCCGAAGGAATGGGATACCTTGCGAAAGGCCCAAGCGGCCGCCGCGAACCGCCCCGAGTTCCGGGGCAATGTGTTGTTCGTGGAAACCCACAATTTCGTTCGCAAGCCGGAGGAATCGCCAAACCCCGGCCACGGCCACCATGAGTTCGGCAACGCCGAGACGTATTTCCTCGTCGGCGATGCGTTGGGCAAAGGGATGCTTCAACTCCTCGCGCCGAAGCCGGCAAAGTAATTCCCTGTATTGTTCTTCTAATACCCTATCCGAAAACCTCTGAGTTCGATCCCAATGAAAATTGTCCGAATCCTGGCATACCGCGTTGAACTTCCCCTGTTCGAGACCACTTACAAATGGTCGGGTGGCAAATCGGTGACAGTGTTCGATAGTACCATCGTTCGAGTGGAAACCGATACCGGTTTGGTGGGCCACGGCGAGGTTTGCCCGCTCGGGCCGTTCTACCTCCCAGCCTATGCGGATGGCGTGCGAGCCGGGCTTCGCGAACTCGGGCCGCACCTCTTGGGCGAAGACCCCCGGCAACTCGGCAAGCTGAATCGAACGATGGATGCCGCCCTCAAAGGCCACCCTTATGTGAAGAGCGGCATCGACATCGCCTGTTGGGATATCCTCGGGCAGGCCGCGGGCATGCCGGTGTGCGAACTCTTGGGCGGCCGTTACGGAGACGACATCACGTTGTACCGGGCCATCTCGCAAGAATCCCCCGCGGAAATGGCTTCCCGCGTGGCGGGATACCGGGCCGAGGGCTACCGCCGGTTCCAACTCAAAGTCGGCGGCGACCCGGATGTGGACATCGAACGCATCCGCGCCGTGGCTGCGGAACTGGAACCCGGCGATCGGTTGATCGCCGATGCGAACACCGGGTGGACGCAGCACGAAGCGATGCGGGTCGTCCGCGGCGTGCGCGATATCGACGTGTACATCGAACAACCCTGTTTGACCTACGAAGAATGTTTGAGCGTGCGAAGGCACACCGATCACCCGTTCGTGATCGATGAAAACATCGACGGCTTGGACGTGCTGTTGCGGGCCAAGGCCGATCTCGCCATGGATGTGGTGAACCTCAAAATCAGCAAGCTTGGCGGCCTCACGAAGATCAAACAGGCCCGCGACCTTTGCGTCAGTATGGGAATCGCCATGACGTTGGAAGACAGTTGGGGCGGCGACATCGCCACCGCGGCGATCGCACACTTGGCCCACAGCACCCCTAGCGAATTCCAATTCACCAGCACCGATTTCAACAGTTACGTGACGGTGAGCACTGCCGACGGGGCACCCCAACGGGTGAACGGCCGGATGGCCGCATCGCGCGAACCCGGTTTGGGCATCCGCCCGAAGATGGATGTTTTGGGCCAACCCGTCGTCGTGGTGGGGTAATGATTGTCGGTTGCAAAGAGGCAAGATTGTTGATCGGAGTTCGTCTTGCGGAGGTGGTTCTCCTTCGCTATTGCAACGCCCTATCTCCGCACGGCAAGGACGCCAACATGCGAATCGCGATCCGAACTTGGTTGGTTCTCGCAGCAATGTCCGCCTTACTCGGCGGCGGATGCGCCGCGTTCGACGAATTCCACCCGGATGACGACGCAGAAGATTACGGCTACACGGTGGAACAATCTCCTAACCGTTAACGCGACCCGCCGCGTGCCGCGACAACCACGCCGCATCGGCGCGAACGATCTCGCGGCGTTCGGCATCCCAGCCGAAGGCGCACCCTTCCGCGTAGCTTCGCAACGCCATTTCCAATGTGGCAACCGTGGCGGTGCCTAATTCTGCGGTACTGAGCGTTTCTGCATTCCGCGACCGCACGCAATCGAGGAAGTTCCGCCAGAGCGTTTCTGTTTCGTTCTTCGGCACATCCATTCTCACCATCTCGGCGAAGGGAATCTCGCGTTCCACGCGCGGCGGCAACCCCGCTTTGCCGTGCGGATCGTCGTGGATTACTTGGTAACCGTTCTTCACGAACTTAATCGTTCCCTGCCGGCCGCGGATCACTTCTTCCATCGGGTAGTTCGTGGTGGTCGCGGAGGTGAGTTGAATCTGGCACCCTTCGCGGTAATCGGCGAGCACCGTGCCGACATCCGGTACGCTGCGACCATCCCGTTCGAGGAAAAGCCCGCCCGCCGCCACAACCCGCGTGGGGAAACGCAAGCCGGTAGCGACCAACAATCGGGTGAGTTGGTGCGAGAGCAAATCGGTGAACGGGCCGCCACTGAAAGCTCGTTCGCACCGCCATTGGGCGAACGCGGCGCGATCGAACGGCATTTCTTCGGGCGTCGGCCCGAGGCGTTCCCCGTTGACCTCGAAGCGGTGTCCGAGGAAAAGATTCCAATCGACGGTTATCGGCGACATCTGTTCCGCGGTGCGGTAGAAGCGCCATTGGCCGCGAATATCGTTGCGGAAAGCCCCGGCTTGAGCATGGGAGACGTGCCCGATACGGCCCCCGGCAATCGCCGCGCGAGCGGCTTGCCACACGGGATCGGCGAGGCTCTGCACGCCGACGGTGAGCACTCGGCCGTACTTCTGCGCCGCATCCCCCACGGCAATGGCCTCGGCGGCGGTGCGTGCCATCGGCTTTTCGACGTACACATCTTTGCCCGCGGCGAAGGCATCTAAAGTCTGGCGGGCGTGCCAATGATCGGGCGTGGCGATGCAAACGGCATCCACATCCTTGAGATCGAGCAGGCGACGGTAATCCTTGACGACGCGGGTTTTGTCTGCCGGGTTCAGGCCGCACTTCTTCGCGGAAGGGTATAGCCCTTGCGAGTACTTTCGCCGCGTCGTCGTTCCACCGAACGTGTGATCATACTCTTCTTCGAGGCCGTCCCATACGTCGCACACGGCGACCGGCGAAACGCCTTGATTCTCCATCGCAAGCCGAACGATCAGATTGATGTGAGCTTGGGCGCGGCCACCGCATCCGATGAATCCAACGCTGACCCGAGCGTTGCTTCCAATGATATTCGCATAACTGGCCGAAGGTAAAGCGATGGCCGCCCCTGCGGTGGCGCGGAGGAAATTGCGGCGATCCACGGGTTTGTGTTCGGCGGGCATGGTGGGAACCGAATGGGCGAATGTGAACGTATTGTAACGCGCGCGGTGAGGAATTCACCACGTTTTCAGAGGTTCTGGGTGAAATCAACCACCGGGGACGAACATCGACCACGCTGGTCGAAAAGGAGTGCGGCGGCAATGGCGAGCAATCGGACACTGTGGCAAATCGCCCCGCCGGGTTCGAGAAAACCCCTTGAATATTGAAGATTTCAAGCTTCGGCTGACCCCGAAGCGAGTAAACTACTCACACACCTCTCACATGCGGCAAGAATGCTTGCATGTAACTCCAACAGTATTTATATTGTCAGGGATGCTATGTTTGGACGACCCACTTGCTGCTCGCATTGTTCCGGTTCCGAATTTCGCAGTTCTAAAAGCGGCCTTCTCAGGAAAGTCGCCGCGCTGATTGTACTGTACCCGTTCCGGTGCAAGCATTGCGAGAAGCGGGTGTGGCGGTTCACGCTCAGCGAGAAATCACCGAATGTTGCACACCGATAATCCAAGGATCGCGGATTCGATAATTTTCGATTTGTTCGGCGCATAAAAAAGCCCACCCGTTGCAACGGGTGGGCTTTTTGTTTCCCAAACTCCGCTTCGTTCTAGACCGCTTCGGCGATGTCGAAGCCCTTGCGGTATTCGCGGAAGAGCATCGGGTTAGCCTTGGCCGCCGCCTCGCCGGTAAACTTCTCAGCCTTCGGATCAAAGGCAAGCGATGCTCCAACGAGGCATTTCGCCGTAGCGGCATCGACTTTGTTGTCCTTCAAATGCGCCTTCATGCGTTCGAATGCTTCTTGGGCTGTGGCGGTACCCGCGAAAGATTTGATGTCGTCGCCGAGGGTGGTTTCCCGGCCGAGGCGGTAACTGATGTTCCCGAGGTGGCAGAGGGCGGCGCTGTAGTGCCCCTGTTCGACTTCGCAATTGAGGTCGGCGAGCTTGCGGCTGCGCACGGCCTTCACGAAGTTATCAAAGTGGTGCTGGTCGACGCCGCCCTTGAACTCGGCGATCTTTTTGCCGTCCGGAGTGTAGGCGGCACCCCCGGCGTAGCTCGGGCAAACCAAATAGCCTTTATCGCCGAACCAAATGTTGCCGACCTTCGCGCCCATGTAATCTTTGGTGTCGAGGCCGCGGACTTCGAAGAGCAAGTTGGAATCGGGGTAGGTGTACAAGTTCAATTGCGTGTTGGGCGTTTCGCCGTCGTCGACGTAGCCGAAGCGACCGCCGACGCTGACGACGCTAGTCGGCATGCCGACGTTCAAACCCCAGCGGGCCTTATCGGCTTCGTGGACGCCTTGGTTGCCGAAGTCGCCGTTGCCGTATTCCCACGTCCAGTGCCAGTCGTAGTGAACGGTGCCCTTGGAGGTCTTGCGGTGCGGGGCGATCACCCGGGCCGGCCCGCACCAGAGATCGTAATCCATGGTCTTGGGCGTTTCTTGCGGGCCTTCCACTTTGCCGATACTCTTGCGGGGTTTGTAGCAAGTGCCATAGGCGAGGCTCACTTTGCCGATCTTGCCATCGTGGATGTATTGGATCGCTTCGCGCATGCCGGGGTTGCTGCGGCTCTGCGTGCCCACCTGGCAAATTCGGTTGTACTTGCGGGCGGCTTCGGTCATCAGCCTTCCTTCATGCACGTTGTGCGTGGCAGGCTTTTCGCAGTACACATCTTTGCCGGCCCGCATCGCCCACACCGCGGCGAGCGCGTGCCAGTGGTTCGGCGTGGCGATGCTGATAATGTCGATGTTCTTATCTTCAACGACCTTGCGAATGTCTTTCTCGTACTTGGGGGCACCCTTCTGGGCATCGCCGATTTGCTTCATCGCCTTGACGATCACGGCTTCGTCGCAATCGCACACCGTGACGATTTCACAATTGTTCTTGCCGAGGAACCCACCGACGTGGCTCATGCCCCGGCCGTGGACGCCGATCACGGCCACGCGGAGGCGTTCACTCGCGGCACCCTTGGCCTTCACCTTGGAGGGTTCGTCGGCGGCGCGGGCCGATCCGGGTAGCGTGGTGGCGGCGAACGTCGCGGCCAACAGGCTTGTGCGTTCGAGGAATTCTCGACGTTGAAAAACGCTCATGAAAGGCTCCGGGGAGGCGGGAACGGGTGGAAAAGGCGGGTGAACTTCTTCCAAGTGTAACCGGTCACGGTGCAATTTGCAATGCGCCGGTTCGCGTTCGCGGGAACGCACTTCGACGATTGCGATTGACCGTCAGTAGCTCCGAATCCGAGCGCTCCCTGCTACAGTAATTTGAAATTCGCGGTGGCCAGAACGGCCGGAGGTGGGTGCCGGAAAAGTTAGTTGCCCCCTTCAATCGTTTCGGGTTTTGCCTAGCGTCCTTCGGGAAGGATGATATAATGTAGTTGTCGAACCCGCCGGATACTCTCTTTTACTTCGCCCGAGCCACTTTGCTAGGAGCCTCGTACCCATGAGGCGAACCCGTTCCATCGCACTGATCGCGCTGATGTTCTCGGCACTCCCCGCGTTCGCGGATACGCCCATCGAAGCGTTGATCGATCAACACATTGATGCGAAGCTGAAAGCGGAAAACGAATCCCCTGCAGTGCAAGCCTCGGATGCCACGATTCTTCGACGCACGACTCTCGATCTCGTCGGCCGCATTCCCACGCTTCCGGAAGTTACCGAGTACACCCAATCGCAGGATTCCGAGAAGCGGGCGAAGCTCGTCGAACGGTTGATGAACTCCCCCGGCTACTCCCGTTATCAAGCGTACCTGTTCGAGGCGATGCTGACCGAAGGCAACCCCAAGGGCAAGAAGGGCGGCACCTCCGGTAGCCTCAACGAATACCTCGCGATGGCGATTCAGGAAAACCGCCCGTGGGATCGCATGTTCCGCGAACTGATGCTTCCCGACGACGCCGATCCAAAACTCAAAGGAGCATCTGAATTTCTGCGGCCCAAGCTCGCCGATACCGACCGAATGGCGAACGATGTGAGCGTGGCCTTCTTCGGCGTGAACGTCAGTTGCGCCCAATGCCACGACCATCCGCTGGTTCACGATTGGACGCAGGAACACTTCTACGGAATGAAATCGTTCCTCGCTCGCACATACGACGCCGGGGGTTTCATCGCCGAGCGCGAAGCGGGATTGGTGAAGTACAAACCCAACAAAGGCCCGGAACGCAGCGCCAAACTGATGTTCCTCACCGGCACCACCGTTTCCACCGAGACGCTCCGCGAATTGAACAAGGAAGAATCGAAGAAGGATAAGGACACTGCGGAGGCCGCGAAGAAAGATAAGAAAGCCCCGGCGGCGCCGAAGTTCAGCGCCCGCGCCGAGTTGGTGAAGCTCGCCCTCCAAAAGAAAGAAGCCGAGTTTTTCAGCAAGTCGATCGTCAATCGCATGTGGCACCGCTTCCTCGGCTACGGATTGGTGAACCCGCTCGATCAAATGCACTCGGAGAACCCGCCGAGCCACCCGGAATTATTGGATGCCCTCGCGGTCGACACCGCCGAGTACCGGTACGATCTCCGCCGGTTGGTTCGCGGCATCGTGCTGAGCAGTGCGTACAGCCGGAGCAGCAAGTACGAAAGCGAAGCCCAACCCCCGGCGAGTTCCTTCGCCGTGGGCCGTTTGAAACCTCTGACACCGATACAAATGGCGACTTCGTTGAAGATCGCGACGACCGATCCGAAGCAATGGGAAGGGCTCAAACCCGAGGAGTTCGAGAAGCGGATCGAGACGATGGAAGCGTCGGCTCGGAGTTTCGCCTCACTCATCGCCATGCCGACCGACAATTTTCAGATTGGCGTCGGCGAAGCGCTCCTGTTCAGCAACGGCGACCGCGTGATGAAGGATTACTTCGCCGACGGCACCGGATCATTGCTGGCCAAGATGAAGGCGGAGAAGGACGTTGCCGCCATTGAACTGATGATGCGGGCGAGCTTGGGCCGCAAGCCGAGTGAGGAAGAAGCGAAAGCGTTCGCGGGGTTCGCCGAGGCACGCAAAGATCGTGCGGACGAAGCCCGCCGACAAATGCTTTGGGCCGTGTGTACCGGGCCGGAGTTCCGGTTTAATCATTGAGTGGGTCTTGGCTGTGGGGTCTTGGGTCTTATTCGACTCAAGTCATCGCAACCGGATCTTTTTTCAGACCCTAAACCCCAAACCCCATACCCACCATGCATCGCCGACATTTCCTTTCTGCCGCAACAGGGTTCGCTTGTGCCAGCGCAGATATGACCGGCCTGAACATCCTCGGGTCGCCTGCCTTGGCTGGTGAGCTGAAGAAGTCGCAAAAGCGGGTAATCCTGCTCTGGCTGGCCGGGGGGGCGTCCCAACTCGAAACCTTCGACCCTAAACCGGGAGCTAGCACCGGTGGGCCGTTCCGCGCGATCTCGACCGACGTACCCGGAACGCAGATCTCCGAATTGATGCCAGAGATGGCTAAACAGATGAAACAAACGTGCCTCATTCGCGGATTGAACACTCGCAACGGCGATCACGGCGGCGCCGCCAAAATGATGATGCGCGGCCGCATGGATATGGGTGCCGTGAAGTACCCCGATCTCGGCGCCGTGCTGGCCCGCGAAATGGGCCGGGCCGAATCCAAGGTGCCCGATTACGTCGCGTTCTACACCCAAACCGAAGGACGAATCTCCGGCGAGAGCGGCTTCTTGGGATCGCGCTACGCACCGATGGAACTCACCACCAACAACATCCCCGAGTACATTCGCAAACTCGATGCGACCAGCGACCTCGATCACCAACAGCGCGGCGAACTCCGCGACGTACTCGCGAAGCAATTCCAAAAGGGCCGCCAATCCGATACCCTCGGCAGCCACAACGAAGCGTATGAACGGGTTCGCGGATTGATGGCCTCCGAGAAACTCTTCGACATTTCCCAGGAACCGCAGAAGGTGCGCGACCGCTACGGCAAAACGCAGTTCGGTGAACAAGCGCTGATCGCTCGGCGGCTCGTGGAAGCCGGGGTGCCGTTCGTGCGCGTGGCCCGCGCCTGGTGGGATAGCCACGGCCAGAACTTTGAAACGCACCAAGAGATGGTGCCCGAACTGGATCGGGTGATGTCGGTACTCATCAACGATTTGAAGGAACGCGGCTTATCGGACGATGTGATGGTCGTTACGCTGTCCGAGTTCGGCCGCACGCCCGCTATCAACGCCAGCTTGGGCCGGGATCACTTCGCCAGTGCTTGGAGTATGACCATGACAGGTTGCAAAGCCAAGGGCGGAGCCGTGTGGGGCCAGACCGACGACAAGGGGATGAAGGTGGTGAAAGACGAAGTGAACGCGGGCAACCTGTACGCCACGATCTATGCCGCCCTGGGCATCAAGCACGATAAGAGCTACTACGTGGGCGCCAGACCGATCCCGCTGGTCGAACCCGGCTTCGAACCGATTGCGGAATTGGTGGGGTAGAATAAAGTGAACGATGCGATCCAGTGGGGAATGATCATGCGGAACCATTCGGAAATCGAACGAAATCTTGCTGCCTACCACCAAGTGAAGGACGAATTGAATCGCCTTTACAATGTCAGGGAATTCGTAGCCTTCGCCGGGGGAGCTTACTTCACCCATTCCCATGATTTCGACGCCGTCATGGTGCAATTGAAGGATGCCGGATTTGAGCCAAGGAACTCGGTACTCATTCGAGTCGGCGATGAGGAAATGAACGGGCTTGATATTCTCACGGGTTTGAGTGAGTCTCCAGAATGAAAAATTGTGTGCAACGGAACTCGTATCTCGGAGCTGGCCCACGTCCGTGGCTTAAACTCGATTTTCGAGACACTTCGGGGAACGCGAGAACGTCGAAATTGGTCGCGTATACGGGATCCCCGCAGGCGGTCGTTCTCGCACCAACAGTGTTCGAGGAACTGGTTCTCATTCAGATTGATTCGATCACAAACAACTTCGGGCGATCGGATGGCGGTTGGCTGCAACTCTACATGCCCGAATGCGGCCTCGTTGAGCGAAGCAAAGGTTATGTGAATCTTCAAGTCGAGCAAATAGTCCGGAAAAGTCATTCCGATTTCGTCGGCTTGGTCGGCCTACCGATTCTCCGCCTCGGCGAATACGGTGGCGACGCCAACTCCTTCTGGTTCCGATACCCACCCTCCAACACCCCTTCCCCATGAAATCGCCCAACCCCGAATCGCTCAAGCTCGCCAAGGACATCTCGCGTCCGTCCGCCGTGTTCGGTGTGGCCCGCGTGCCCGGCACGTCTCGCACCTTCCTCGGCAATGCCGAGTTCCAAGTGTGCGAAATCGACATCGCCGCGGCGAAGCCGGAGGCGAAGGAACTGTACAAGCATGAAAGTTACGTTACGAGCGTGGCACTCGCCGAGAACGTTCTCGTTTCCGGTAGCTACGACGGCAAGTTAAAATGGTGGGACATCGAAAAGAATGTTCTGATCCGCACCACCGACGCCCACGGCAAATGGATTCGCCGGGTGATCGCTTCACCGGATGGTGCTCGAATTGCCAGCGTCGCGGATGATATGGTCGCTAAGTTGTGGGATGCAAAAACCGGCGCGATGATCCGCGAATTGAAAGGGCACGAACTCCGCACGCCCCAAGATTTCGGTTCCATGCTGTACGCCGTGGCGTTCAGCGCCGACTGCAAACACTTGGCCACCGGCGACAAAGTCGGGCACGTCGTGGTGTGGGAATGCGACTCCGGCAAGCAAGTTGGAACGTTCGAAACGCCCGTCATGTACACCTGGGACAAGTCGGCCCGTTTGCACAGCATCGGCGGCATCCGTTCGCTCGCCTTTTCGCCCGACGGCACTCAACTCGCCGTGGGCGGCATGGGCAAGGTCGGCAACATCGACCACTTGGAAGGCAAGACCCGCGTCGAAGTGTTCGATTGGCAAGCCGGGAAGCAAGTCGCGGAGTTCAACGGCGATAAGTTCAACGGGCTGGTGAACGTGTTGCGTTGGGCACCCGATGGCAGTTGGCTGCTCGCGACCGGCGGCGCCGGCGAAGGGCACCTGCAATTCCTGGACGTCAAGGCGAAGAAACTGCTGAAGGCCGAGAAGGCCCCGATGCACATCCACGACATCGCCATGAACGACGATGCGACCGCATTCGTGGCTGCGGGCCACAATAAGATGTGTGTGTACAAGTTGCGATGATAGTAACTCGGAGCCGGAAGCGTCAGCGACGATCAGTTCGGCATCGTCGCTTACGCTTCCGGCTCGGAAATAGACTTTCGGGCCGCTTCGATATCCCTTATCAATTGTTCCTTCAACTCCGACACCCCAGCGAACGGGCGGGTATCGCGCAAGCGCTTCACGAAATCCAGCTTCAATTCTTGGCCGTAGAGGTCGCCGGTGAAATCGAGCAGATGCACTTCGATCTTCTTGGCGAACGACGATGCGACCGAATTCGTGGCTGCGGGCCACAATAAGATGCGTGTGTACAAGTTGCGATGATAGTTTTTCGGAGCCGGAAGCGTCAGCGA
>JBBQWA010000078.1:0-15260 GCA_038211045.1 Gemmatales bacterium | reverse complement strand
GAGGTCCACGAGTTTGGTCACAGTGCTGCCGAAGTCGTCGGCGGAATCCTGATCCTTCATGCCGAGGGCCATGTCGATGAAGATTTCTTTGCCGACGCGGAGGGTGAAGGCCATGCTGGAAAGATTCTTCAAGCCGTCGTTGATTTTACCGCCTTCGAAGGGCCATTCGCCGAGGGGCAACGGCGGGAGCTTCGCTTCGGGGATCGATTTGAATTTGTCTTCGAGGATGCCGCAGTAGAAGACGGCCGCTTTATCGTCTTGCTTTTGAATGAGCAACGCGAGGGCTTTGCCGATCGCCGGTTTGGCCTTTTTCCCAGCCGCGGTCACGGTTTCGGCCACGAGCGTTTTATCCGAGCCAACCACGAGGGTCTTTTCGTCGGCCACCGCGGCGAAGCCGGGCTTACCATCGCCGCCGACGAACCGCACCAGTTTGCAATCGCCTTCTTCCACGATCGAGAGAACATCCGGTTTCTGCTTGGCGTACTTCTCGGAAGCGGTGAAGAGCTTGTTCGGGTCGAAGTTGCCGCGAATGATACTGAGGGTATCTGGGGGCGTTCCGCGTTCCCCTTTCTTCTCGGGGGGCTTGTCGCCCCAGATTGCCATGGTAATCGTTTCAATATCCTTCAGCGGGTCGAAGCCGATCTCTTCGAGGAAGTCTTTGGCTTCTTTCTTTTCGAGTTGCAGTTGGAGCGGAGGCAGGCCGTACTTTTTCACAATGTCCGAATCGAATGCCTTTTTCACGTTGATGTGAACGACCTGTTCGGTCTGCGCGGGGAGCAACGCTTCCACTTCGGCGGAGCGGGCGAAAGGGACAATGGTGAATGTCGCGGCAAGGGCGATCCAAGTGAGGGTGCGATTCACGGTTTTCATCCTGAAAAATGCGGGGAAGGGCAGACGGGTATTCTACCTCGAAACGCGCATGGTGTTTCAACGGATACGGACGATAAAAAATAACCACCCTGCGAGCCGAGAGCGTTTGCGACCGGAGGATTCAATACCTCCGGTCGCTAACGCTCTCGGCTCGCAGGGTGGTTGTGGGGACAGTGGGAAGGTGTTGGGCTTGGAGACCCCTAACCCCTATCCCCAAGGAGAGAGGGGAACAAGCGTCACTCGTCCGATTTGCCGGTGGCTTTGCCGATGGAGTCGGCGGTGATCTTCAAGGTCAAGCTGATGTCTTTGTCTTTGACTTTGCTCTTCAAGGTATCCGAGATATTCTTGATGAGTTCCCCGGCATTCGGTTGTTGCATACCGATGAGAGGGAGGAAGGTTTTCACGGTTTCGGTGAGTTTGGCCATGGTGGCGCCGAAATCGTCGGCGGCGTCAGCGTCTTTCATGCCCATGGTCACATCGAGGGCGATTTCCTTGCCGAGGTTGATCGTGACGGCCACGCTGTTCATCTTCTGGAGGCCTTCTTTGAGCTTGTCGCCTTCGATGCCTGGCAACGGCACGTTGATGTCCGGGATGTCTTTGAGTTTGCCTTCGGTGACGCCGCACATGAACATGGAGGCTTTGGCGTCTTGTTTGAGCAAAAGCGCGGCGAGTTCCTTGCTGAGTGTCGGCTTCACTTTCTTGATCGCGGCGGTGAGGCTGGCGGCGACGATCTTCTTCTCGGAGCCGATGAGCACCGTCTTGTTATCGGCCACGGCGGCGTAGCCGGGCTTGCCATCTTTATTCACGAACTTCACGAGCTTGTAATCGCCTTCTTCCACGATTGAAACTTGATCGGCATTTTCCTTCGAGGCCTTTTCGGCAGCGGTGAACAGCTTTTCGGCATCGAAGGTTCCGCGGACCACGGCGAGCGTGTTCATGTTGTCTTTGTCTTGGCCCCACACGCCGATGTTGACGGTATCGATGTCTTTCATGGGATCGAGGCCGATTTCCTTGAGGAACTTTTGGGCGTCGTTCCCTTCCAACGTTTGCTTGATTTGGCCGAGTGCGAACTTCTTGATGATGTCCGAACCGAGGATTTGCTTCACGTTCATGTAAACGATTTGCTCCGTTTCCGAAGGGAGCAAAGCATCGACTTCGGCCGTGCGGCCCGCCGTGGGCAATGCCACGGAGAGGGCGGCGATCATTGCGATGCGGGAAATACGAATCATGGTGGTTCCTTCGACAAAAAGGTTCGGCCGAACGCTCGGCCGGGATACTCCTACCCAATATACCTATGGCGGAACGGCGGAGTTTCGCCCCCCCGAAAAAAACTGCCCGCGAGCCATTCCACCCAAGTATTCGGAGCGAAGCCAATGATCGTTGGAATTCCCAAGGAAATCAAGCCCGATGAATACCGCGTCTCACTGATCCCGGTGGGGGCGGAAGAGCTCACCCGGGCCGGGCACACGGTGTTGGTTCAAACCGGGGCAGGGCAGGGCAGCGGCATACCGGACGAGTTGTACGCCGCCAACGGGGCCGAGATCGTTCCCTCGACGGAAGATATCTGGAACCGTGCCGATCTGATCGTCAAAGTGAAGGAACCGCTCGCCGAGGAATGGCCGCTGTTGCGATCCGGGCAAGCCGTATTCACCTTCTTCCACTTCGCGGCGGACGAACACCTCACAAGGGCGGTCATGCAATCGGGGTGTACCGCCATCGCTTACGAAACGATCCGCGATACGAACGGCAATTTACCGTTGCTTACGCCGATGAGTGAAGTCGCGGGGCGGATGAGCATTCAGCAGGGGGCGAAGTACCTCGAACGACCGCAAGATGGTCGCGGCATTCTCCTCGCCGGGGTGCCGGGGGTGGCCCCGGCGAACGTGATGGTCATCGGCGGCGGTATCGTCGGGGCGAACGCGGCGAAGACCGCCGCGGGCCTCGGGGCGAACGTCTACATCCTCGATATCAACTTGGATCGTCTGCGCTATCTCGACGACGTGATGCCGCCGAACGTGACCACGCTCTTCAGCAATCGGCACAACATCCTCGATTGTTTGGCGATGAGCGATCTCGTGATCGGGGCGATTCTCATTCCGGGGGCCAAGGCACCGAATTTGGTTCGCAGGGAAGATTTGAAAAAGATGCCCCCGCGGGCGGTGGTGATCGACGTGGCCATCGATCAGGGCGGTTGCTTTGAAACCAGCCGGCCGACAACTCACGCGAAGCCGACGTACATCGTCGATGACATCGTTCACTACTGCGTGACGAACATGCCCGGTGCCGTGGGCAGAACGAGTACCTACGCCCTGACGAATGTGACGCTGCCCTACGTTTTGCAGTTGGCGAACAAAGGGATACTGAAAGCCTGTTCGGAGAACGCGGCCCTCGCCGCCGGGGTAAACGTTCGCGGGGGAATGGTGATGAACGCGGCGGTTGCCCGCACCTTCGGATTCGAATTGGCCGGGTGATGCCGTATTCTGTGCCACCTTCTGATTTCGGCGAACGAGTTGGTTCCGGTCGCTGACGCTACCGCTCGCCAGTGCTGTTGGCAATTGTTTGAACAATCCGAATTTCACAACCGCACCGGCGAGCCGGGAGCGTAAGCGACCGGAGCAAGTCAAACTGGAAGCGACCTGTCATTCCGGAGAACTGTCACCCAAAGGCACCCACCCACTTGGCGTTCGGAATGCAATCCCTAATTTATGATATTCTATGATCCGTTGGGCACCGATTCCGAGGCGACCATGGCGAAGGGCAAAGAAGCACGCGGCTTGATCAAACTGCAAAGCAGCGAAAGCAGCCACGTGTATTTCACACAGAAGAACCGTAACAACACCAAAGAGCGGATTTCGTTGAAGAAGTACGATCCCACCCTCCGCAAGCGGGTGATGTACAAGGAAGCCGGCAAGCTCTAATTCGCAACCCGACACCTTGATACTATTCAAGCCGACGGATGGCCATCCGTCGGCTTTGTTTGCACGCTTCAAAATTTCAATCCGAGCGTGGTGAAGAAAGTCACGTCGTTCCGCAGGGCGGTTCCGGGGTCGCTGTCGTAGCGATCTTGAACGCCGATGCGGTAAATCAGGCCCATAGCCGGGTCGAGGATGTATTCGTAGGCGATTCGGCCGCGGAGCCGGTACTGCGTGAGGTCGCCGATGCGGGGGTAGTAGTCCATGATCGAAATGAGTGTGGAACGGTCGTTGATCTTCAAGCGGAAATCGTAACCGAGTATGAATTCAGGTACCCACTGGTTGGGTACGTCCGCCGTACCGATTTCCCGCGTGGCCCCGGCCCCCGCACGCAGCTTGAACACGAGTTCCTTTTCGTCGATCACTCGGTAGCCGCTCCCGGCGTACACGCCGACGCGGAATCGGTACGTGCGGAATTCGTCGTATTCCACCTGCGAAGCGCCGAACGGTGCCCAGGGGCTACTGGGCAGTAAAATTTCTTCGCGGATGTTGAAAAGCGCTTGCGAGGTTTGGGTCACGTTATTCTGTTGCGAGAAGACGTACTGCAAGTCGGAGGTGAGTGCGTTCCGTTCCGTCTTTCGCCGAACATTCCAACCCCCGCGAAGGTTCAAAAAGTTCGAGTTCCCGTAAGCCCCGTTCAAGCCGACGTCCGCACTGCCGGACCAATATTTTGCGGGTGGCTGCGGGGTCAAGAGGGAACCGGGATCGGCATCCAAAGAAATGATCGGTGCGGGTTGCGGCGGTGCGGGTTCGGTTTTCTTGGGGAAGAGCAAATCGGGCGTAAAGGTTTCGCTCAACGGTGGCCCGGAATTCGCGCGCCCCACAACCGGCGGCGGAGACGACAGTTGCGCACGGGCCATTCCGGCCACGCCCATCCAAGCGATCAGGAAGATTACGCCCCCCACCCGCATTCGGTATATCCCCAGGATTCGCAAGGTTCTACGGTGAAACACTTCTGCGGAGCAATTACCAGATGGGAAGAACGGATGCAATCGCTTTGTCCGGAATCTGGAACCGGGAGTGCCCGAGTTTGGGCGTGGCTATATTCTGATCGACATTTGTGCCCTCAGTTTCGCCCACCCACCTCCCCCCCGCTCGCGGGCACTAACTACAGTGGGCCTAATCCGATTTAAAGCATTGCCGGATAATATGTTGAAACAGCGACTACTTCGCTGCTTGCAGCGGAAAATTCCTCCCACACAGCCTCGGGGCACAGTTGGAGAGCACAAAGAGTCGTTAGAATAACGTCGCCAGAGAAGGGAACCGATGGATTGCCAGTGCAATTCGCTGCCACAATCGACCTAACAGAAATTTCCTCCGTTTTTCATTTTTCTATTGACACACCCCTTGGCGAACGCCAAGCTATTAAATGAAGATGGCTTCTACCCACCCCCCCCTACTCACTTTTCTTTTCCGAGGTTCACTATGTTTTCCTCCCTCCTCGGGTCGACGCAGAAGTTCTGCGATGGCGCCAGCCGACGCAACTTCCTCAAAATCGGTGCCTTTGGTGCCGGGCTTACCCTCGCCGATGGCCTGCGATTGCAAGCCGCCGCGAAATTGAAACAAGGTGGCACGCCCACCTCCAAGATGAAGAGCGCGATCTTCATCTACCTGCCGGGCGGCCCATCGCACATGGACATGTACGACTTGAAACCGGATGCTCCCGCCGAGTACCGCGGCGAGTTCAACCCGATCAAAACAAACGTCGAAGGCGTCGAGATCTGCGAACATTTCCCGATGCAAGCGAAGATGTGGGATAAACTCTCCGTCGTTCGTTCCATCGTTTCGACCGATGAACACAGCGATTCGTCGACGCACACCGGCTTCCCGGAACGGGTCAACCGCCTTCAACAGCACCCCTCGTTCGGATCGGTCGTCTCCAAACTCCGCGGCAACGATGCCGGGGCCGTACCACCGTTCGTTTCGCTCCGCGGCATGAGCATGGGTACCGAACCGGGTTTCCTCGGCGTCGCCCACCGCCCATTCACCCCGAGCGGCGCCGGAAACTCGAATCTCAAGCTCGCCTCGAACGTGACCGTGGAACGCCTCGACGACCGCAAACAACTCCTCGGCAGTTTCGACGACATCCGCCGCGATATCGATACCACAGGTTCGATGGTCGGCATGGATAGCTACTCGGAGCGGGCCATCGAAATGGTCACGGGCGGCGTCGTTCGCAAAGCTCTCGACCTCAAGAACGAAGATCCGAAGACGCTGGAACGATACAAAGGCATCGAGCAATTCCTCACCGCACGGCGATTGGTGGAAGCCGGTGTCGGCTTCGTTACCCTCAGCTACGGCGGTTGGGATACCCACGGCGGCAACTTCACCACTTTGAAGAAGCAACTGCCGAACGTGGATCGCGCCATTGCGAACTTGATCCAAGACCTGCACGATCGCGGCCTGCAAGACGATGTCGTCACCGTGATGTGGGGCGAGTTCGGTCGCACTCCGAAGATCAACAGCGGCGCCGGCCGGGATCACTGGAGCCCGGTGATGGGCGCGATGGTGGCCGGGGGTGGAATGAAGATGGGCCAAGCGGTCGGCGCCAGCACCGCCAAAGGCGAACGCCCCAAGGATCGGCCTTACAGCGTTTCGCAAGTGATGAGTACAATCTACCGTACCATCGGCATCGACCCGAGCCAAACCTTCACGAATGGCAGTGGTCGGCCAATGTACATTCTCGACGACCGCGAACCCGTTCGCGAATTGTTGGGTTGATCGTTTTTCCGAGCCGCAAGCGTGAGCGCCGATCATTGTAGAATCGTCGCTCACGCTTCCGGCTCGGAATTGAATAACCTTCTCTTTCACGGATGCAAGAGGTTTCCCATGCTCGGATGCTCCCGCCGTTTGTTCGTTTACATCGTCCTCGTCGGCTTGGGCTTCGGCCTGAGTTCCTGCTCTTCCAGCAACGAGGGGAAGATCGTCGGCATCTGGGAAGCGACGGACGGCGAGATGGTCGAAAAGTTCAAAGCGACGCTGCCGAAATCGACCGATCCGAAAACCATCGTCTCCGCCGTGTTCGTCTTCAAAGCCGAGGGGGATTTTACCTTCGGCTACCGCGTGGGCGAAAATTACGCTTCGATCATGACCGGGAAGTATAAACTGGGTTCGGGCGATTCGGTCGAACTGGTCGAAGTGAAAGTGACCAAAGCAAACGCGGAAGCGGGTGGCCAAACTGCCATAACCGTAAATGCGGTTGTCGGCGACACCACAATGGCGTTGACCGATAAAACCGGAACGACAACCTACCAACGCCGTGCCTTGGTGAAAGCCAATGCCACCGTTCCATCCATTGCCAAATAAGCGATCGGGGATCGCCTCTCACGATCTCTTCCGAGGTTCACACCATGCGGTTCCTACTTTCCTTGGCCGCGTTCGCATTCGCTTCGGCGACATTCGCCGCCGAGGCTCCACTCGCGATCACAAAGCTCTCCGCTTACCCGAGTTCACTCAAGATTCGCGGCGCCGAGGATGCCCCGCAACTCGTACTCACCGGCGATACGGCCAACGGCCGGCAAGTCGATGTTACGGATGCGGTGAAATACACCGTGGCCGATGCGAAGATCGCCAAGATCGACCCCGCCACCGGGCGCGTGTTCCCCTTGGCCAACGGTAGCACCACGCTCACCGCCAGTTACAAAAACCTCACGGCCCAAGTCGCGGTCACAATCTCCGGGATGGAAGCTCCGCAACCGATCAACTTCCCGAACCAGATTTCGCCCATCCTCACCAAGCTCAGTTGCAACAGCGGTGGCTGCCATGGCAAAATCTCCGGGCAGAACGGCTTTCGCCTTTCGCTCCTCGGCTTCGAACCCGAATTCGATTACATGACGCTGTTGAAGGAAAGCCGCGGCCGGCGAATCTTCCCCGCATCCCCCGATCAATCGCTCTTCTTGCTCAAAGGGGCCGGAATCGTGCCTCACGGCGGCGGCAAGAAGATGGACGCGAATTCGGAAGAGTACAAACTCCTCCGCCGTTGGATCGCTTCCGGTGCCCCGTACGGTGAAGACTCCGATCCGAAGCTCGTGAAAGTGACCGTGTTCCCCGAACACCGCGTAGTGAATCGCGAAGCGCGCCAGCAACTCGCCGTGCACGCCCACTATTCCGATGGCAACATCGAAGATGTGACCCGTCGGGCGCAGTACGAAAGCAACGAGACCGAAGTGGCCACCGTTTCGGAATCGGGCCTTGTGCATACGCTCTCGATTACCGGCCAAGCCGCGATCATGGTGCGTTTCCAAGGGAACGTGGCCACGTTCCGGGCGGCGGTGCCCAAGCCGGGCGATGCGGTGAAGTTCGAGTTCGCACCGATAACCTTGGTCGATCAATTCACGGCGGCCAAGTGGCGTGAGTTGGGGATTTCCCCCAGCGAAATCTGCACCGATGAACAGTTCATCCGCCGGGCGTCACTCGATATCACCGGCACGTTGCCGACGGTCGAGGCCGTGATGAAGTTTCTCGCCGATACTTCCGCGAACAAACGGGATCGACTGGTCGACGATCTGCTGGAAACCCCGGAATACGCATACCTCTTCGCCAACAAGTGGGCCGATGTGCTGCGGGTGAAGCGGAAGAACCAACCCGATCGGGCAGCGGGTACGTTCGCCTTCCACACTTGGATTCGCGAAGCGGTCGCCCAAGATAAACCCTACGACGAATTCGTCCGCGAGATACTGTGCGCAATCGGCGAAGAAGCGAAATCGCCACCGACGGTCTGGTACAAGGAAATCACCACGCCCGAACAGTTCGTGGACGATGTGAGCCAAGTGTTCCTCGGCCAACGCCTCGCGTGTGCGAACTGCCACCACCACCCCTACGAAAAGTGGACGCAAGACGATTACTGGGGCATCGCCGCTTTCTTCGGCCGCGTCGGTAAGAAAACCTTGGCCACGCCCGGGAAGGTGCAGCAGAACGGCAACCAACGCCAAGCCATCTACACCAAAGCCTCTGGCAACGTGACGAACAAGCGAACGAACAAGACCGCCGATATGAAGCCGTTGGATGGCGAACCGATGACCGCCACGAGCGATGAAGACCCGCGCGTGAAACTCGCCGATTGGCTCGTGGATGCCAAAAACCCGTTCTTCGCCAAGGCCGTGGCCAACCGCTACTGGGCGCACTTCTTCACCCGCGGCATCGTCGATCCCATCGACGATATGCGAGTGACGAACCCGCCGAGCAACCCGGAATTGCTCGACGCCCTCGCCAAGAATTTGATCGATAACAAGTTCAGCTTGAAGACGCTCGTGAAAACGATCTGCAAGAGCCGGACGTACCAGCTTTCGAGCACGCCCAACGAGTTCAACAAAACCGATAAACAATCCTACGCCCGCTACTACCCCAAGCGTTTGCAGGCGGAAGTGGTGTTCGATGCGGTTTGCGCCGTGACGGAATCCCCGAGCGATTTCCCCGGCTTGCCCAAGGATCGCCACGCTCCGAACCGGGCGATTCAACTTCCGGATGAATCCTTCCAATCGTACTTCTTGGATGTGTTCGGTCGCCCGCAGCGAATCAGCGCTTGCGAATGCGAACGGGTGAACGAAGCCAGCCTGGCGATGATCCTGCACCTGCTCAACAGCGAAGAAGTGCAGGGCAAGTTGGCCCGCGTAGGGGCACGTGCCGAGCGCATGGCCAACGACCCGCGCCCGGACGAAGAAAAGATCACCGAGTTGTTCCTGCTCACACAGGCTAAGAAGCCGAGCGAGGAACAGATGAAGCTGGCGCTAGAGAACATCGAAAAGAACGGCAAGAAAAAGAAGGAAGCCTACGAGAACATCCTGTGGGCGCTCATCAACAGCAAGGCTTTCCTGTTCAACCAGTAATCGATTCGTTTATCCGCGACGCGGAGCGGAGCGATTTGCAATGAAAGGCAGATCGCTTCGCTCCGCGTCGCGGCTAAACGGGGCAACCGAATTCAGAGAGTTCAATGATCCGTGCCCTTTTTGCACTCGCTTTTGCCTTTGCAACCACCGCCATCGCACAAGAACCGAAAGCCACGTCGCGCAAGAAGGTCGTGCTTTCCGAAGAAGCCATCGCCATCCACAAGGATGCTCCGGTCGTCGACGGACACAACGACTTCCCATGGGAATTGCGGGAGAAGGGCAAATCCTCGTTCCAATCGTTCGATATTTCCAAGTTGCAACCGAAGATCCATACCGATATCCCCCGGCTGCGCACCGGCGGCGTCGGCGTGCAGTTCTGGGCCGCGTACATTCCCACGGATTACAAGAAGAAGGGAACGGTCGTTAAAGCGACGCTCGAACAAATCGACGTGGTTCACCGCTTGGTGAAGCAATACCCGAACGACTTCGAGATGGCCGGTTCGGTGGCCGATATTGAACGCATTCGCAAGGCCGGGAAGATCGCTTCGCTCATCGGCGTCGAAGGCGGGCACTGCATCGACAACTCGCTGGCAACCTTGCGAATGTACCACAAATTGGGCGTGCGCTACATGACGCTCACGCACTCGGAATCGACCGACTGGGCCGATAGTTGCAGCGACGTGGCGAAAGCGAATGGCCTCACCGAGTTCGGCGAGCAAGTCGTGCTGGAAATGAACGCCCTCGGCATGTTGGTCGATCTTTCGCACGTCTCCGCGGCCACGATGAAGGCCGCGATCAAAGTGAGCAAAGCCCCCATCGTGTTCTCGCATTCCTCGGCCAAGGCAATTGCCGACCATCCGCGCAACGTGCCGGACGACGTTCTGGAGCTGGTGAAAGCGAACCGCGGTGTCGTGATGGTGAACTTTTATTCGGGCTTCATCACACCCGAAGGCACCCGGGCCACTCGCCGGATTTTCGAGATCGGCCGCGAGATTAAGAAAAAATATCCGGACGACGATGCAAAAGCCGAGGAGGCGATCCGCGAATGGATCAAGGCCAACGAATTTCCCCGCGGCAGCGTCCATGATGTGGTCGATCACATCGAACACATCATCAAGGTGGCCGGGATCGACCACGTCGGTATTGGCTCCGATTTCGACGGCATCACGCGCACGCCCGAGCAACTCGAGAACGTGAGCTGCTACCCATACATCACGCAAGAATTGTTGAACCGCGGTTACAAGAAGCCGGACATCCTGAAAATCCTGGGGGGCAACGCCCTGCGGGCGATGCGGGATGCGGAGTTGGCGGCCGCAGCGATGAAGCAGAAGTGAATGACCCGGCAAATCCCGTATCATCGAAGGCGTGGAAACTCTCGCCGAATCCCTGAGCGAATGCCGACGCATCACTCGCCGTTCGGGGAGTTCGTTCCGATTTGCCTTCGGTGTGCTGCCGCGATCCCAACGCGGTGCCATGCACGCCCTCTACGCTTTTTTCCGCCTCTCGGACGATATCGGCGACGACGAAACTTCCGGAAACAATAACGAACGCCGGGGGCATCTCGACGCTTGGCAGAGGCAACTCAATGCGGCCTTGAACGGGAACTATTCCCACCCGGTGCATCCCGCGTTGCATTGGGCCGTGGAGCGTTTTGAGATTCCCCCCCGGTTCTTCTTTGAAGTACTCGACGGTGTGCGGAGCGATTTCGACGGTGCAACGATCCGCACGTTCGCCGAGTTGCAAGAGTATTGCTACCGAGTGGCCTCGGCGGTCGGATTGGCTTGCATCCGCGTGTGGGGGTTGAAGCCGGGGTATTCTTGGGCGGAAGCGGAGCCGCTCGCAATCGAATCCGGCTACGCATTCCAACTCACGAACATCCTCCGCGACCTCGGCGAAGATGGCGCACGCGGGAGGGTATACCTCCCGGCCGAGGATCTGGAAAAGTTCGGGGTGAGCGCGGGAACGTGGGCCGAGGATTCCAACCGCGAACGGTTTCAACAACTTTTGAATTTCCAGATCGAACGCGCCCGTGGCTTCTACGCCAGCAGTTCGCGGCTGAACGAAATGTTGCAACCGCGGGGGCGTGCGATTCACGCGCTGATGAGCCGGGCGTATTCCGGGTTGTTGGAAAGGATCGCGGCGAGCGGTTGCGGTGTGCTGAAACATCGCACGCGGTTGAACCGTTGGGCGAAGGTGAAACTGCTGGCGGGCGTCGTGCGGGCCAGGTTCGTGCCAATTTGAGTGCGAAGGAGGGGACTTGAACCCCTACACCCTTACGGGCGCCAGAACCTAAATCTGGTGCGTCTGCCAATTCCGCCACCCTCGCAATACCACTCGGACAATTCCATTTTAGTTCCGGTTCGCCGTTTGCCCACGCTTTGTGTGCGGAGCGTACGAACTCAGATATCGCAAGAGCGTATCGGAGAAGGTGGTTCTCGAATTCCCCATCGAGGTCATTTCTTCGATCGCTTCGGCGTTCGACCATCCGTTGTATTCCATGCGGTACACCGCCACGAGCGCCCCCGTCCGGTGTTCCCCGGCGAAGCAGTGCAAGAGGATCGGCTTCGGAGTTTTCGGATCTTCCACGAGCTTGCGGAACTCTTCGAGGGTGCGTTCGCCGCCGACCACGCCGTTGCGGTTCTCCCAATCGGGTACGTCCAAGCGGTGGTGAATCACGCCTCGATCTTCGCAGTATTTCGCTTCGAAGTTGTCCGCGTCCTTCACCGATTCGGCTTTCTTCTCGCGCAGGGAGATCACGGTGCCCACGCCCTTCTCGCGGATCGTTCGCCCCAAAGCATCCGGGGTGAGTTGGCCGCTGCGGTAGAGCATTCCCGGATCGACCACGCGGAGGTTCCGGTATTGGGTGTGCTTCACCACCTTGTACCACAGCGGTGCGCCCACCACGGTGGCCGCGATCCCGAGCGAAAGTGCCCAAACGAGGTAACGCATGCCATCCTCAAATCACACGGCGAGGGTTGGGGGCGGGTTCGATACCGGCGATTTCTTCCGCCGCAGCCAGCCGAACATCGCGGCGTGCGGGGCCGAAGGGGGTTGGAGTTCCACGGTCGTCGGCCGGAATATCATCAGAATGAGTAACGGGCTGTACCAGAGCACATAGCGGCCGCCGCCATCGGCGAGCCAGAATTGAATCGAAATCAGGATCGCGGCGCACGAGGCGATGAGTTGCCCCAAATCCCGCGATGCGGGCCAGAACAATGCCCCCGCCAAGAAACCGAACATGGCGATGAACACGGGCAAACGGTACGCCCATTGGGCGCCCGTCCAGATGCTTTCGCCGGCCGAAGCGTTCCACGGTTGCCAAGCGATTTGGTTCAACGCGGGCCAAATGCCCCCGGTGTTCGGGTTCGCAATCACGAAACTCAGGATTGTTCCCAACAGGCTCACCCCGGCGACGATCCCGAACCGCGAGAAGAACTGGCCGAGGCCGCGCCCCTTGTAGAACTGGAGCCACGCGGGAAGTAGCAACAGCGGGAAGAACGAGGTGCCCGCCGCGAAGCCGAGGAACGCCCCCGCGAGCGCCGGTTTGCGGAAGGCCATGATCGCGGCCAACGTGAACGCCGTGGGCCAAACATGGTGCGCTTGGCCGAAGTGCTCTGCGGTGAACGGGAGCAACAGGTAGAGCGTGGCCGCGGAGGCCCCGATGGCCCATTGTTGAAAATGGTATCGCCCGATCAACACCAACAGCACCGCGACCGCGACTTGGCAGGCAATGGCGATGCCCCGTTCCACCCCCATTTGCAACGAACCTTCCGCTGCGGTATCCGGCTTGGCTTGTTGTACCATGGCGCTTGCCCCCGCACCGACGCCGTCGATGGCCGCACTCCGTTTGCCGATGGCGGCTTTGAACGGGGATTCTCCGGTGGCCGAAGTGATCCCGAGGCCGATCAGCAGTGCAATGCCGAAGAAGAACAACCCCGGCGTGGCGAGGTTCGGCGCGATACGGGGCTTCTTCACCGCCGTAGCATCGAGTAGGCAACGCAAGAACCAGTAAGCGGAAACGCTCAAGAGCCATGCGTAACCGAAGAAGGGGTTCAACCCTTTGCGCCGGGCATCTTCAAGGATGAGGAAGCCGGGGGCGAAGAAGAACAACCCGAACAGATCGATATTCCGTAGTGCGAAGATTCGGCTGAATTGGTAGAAGATCGCCACGGCCACCGCCAACGCGGTGTAGAGCCACGTTCCGGATGTGGGCAATTCGACGGATAGGAACGCACTGGTCGGCATCGGGATAGCATACTCGAACACCGCCCCGTGCGCCAGTGCTAGTTTTCGACGAGCCTGAAGTGTCAGCTCCGACGCTCAACGGTGGTGGTGTTGAAATTCACCCTTTGAGGAACTCGGCGAAGTTGCCGCTGAAGAAGCGCTTGGCATCGCGGGCGATCTCCTCGCGGGTGAGCGGCCAACCGGAATCGGAGAGGTCTTCGTACTTCTCGGCCATCACGTTGGCGATGAGCTTGCGGCTGTGGTCCCACTTATAGATGATCTGATCGAGGATGCGGGCATCCGAATGTTGCGGGATCACGGAGGTACCTAACAATTCGATTCGCATCCGCGTCATTTCGTCGATGATGCTCGGGTTGTTGAGGAACCACCAACAGCCGAAGACCATCAGGTTGCCGAACTTCCGTGCGGCCACGGCGAGTTCGTGTTGGTTCTCGCGGGCCAGCATGGTTACGAAGAATCGATTCTTGGGGAAGTCGCGGCACAGCGTACAAACGCTCTGCACATCGCTCAAACCGCCCATGTCCGAAGCGTCGCGCAAATCCGGGTTCACGCCCCGGCGGCTACCGATCATCATGGCGAAGGGGATGTTCCGTTCCTCGCACACCGGGAGGACGCACGTCGCCAACAGCGTATTGCCGGCTTGTTCGCTGGGGAAACGGAACTCCGGGGGCAGGCTCACGGCGCAGTAGATCGCCTTCACCTTCGCACACCAATCGTGCAGGAATCGCTTCACCTCGGCAATCGTCTTTTCGCCGAGTTCCGTAGTCACACTGTAGCCCAACGATGCGAGCTTCTTTGCGGCGCTCGGCCAATCGAGTAGCAGGGTATCGAAGCGCAGAACCCCGGTGAAACGGGAATCGTCGGGAACGCCGCTCTCCCAACGGGCGCGTTCGTTATCGTCGAATACCGCGTTCGTCATCGTGATGCTGCGAACGTTCGCAATCTGCATCACTTTGTCGATGTATTCGTTCGGGTCTTGTTCCGCGAACCACTTGCGTAGTGACGTCAGCGACTTCACGCCGGGGTCGAGGCCCAGCTTCGAGATCGTGGTCACAACCCCGCGGCACGCTTCCGAAATGGGAGTGCGTTCGACGAACAGATGTTTCCAAATGTGATCGGCTTGCTCGGCACGCGTCATCTTCCAGAAGTGCTCGTAGGGGAGTTTTGTCGCGGGCACAGCCCGGAACACCTCGGCGATCAGGTAGTGGTATGTGACCAGTTCATCCAAGCCCCAGAGCATCAGCCCGTTGGGATCGGTTTGGCCCGTGCGATTCGGCACCGGCGTACCGAAGCTCGGCGGGTACAGGTGCGTGTGCATATCGACGACCGGTTCGGCGGAGTAAATCGC
>JBBQWA010000077.1:0-15313 GCA_038211045.1 Gemmatales bacterium | reverse complement strand
GGACTTCATCGAGCGTTTCGCCTTGGGTAAAGCATCCCGGCAGGGCTGGAATTTCCGCCGAGTAGCGGCCCTCGTGATTGGCGGGGCTTCGAGGGCGACACTCATTGTCAATCTCCGCGATACTTTCGAACTGATAAATTCTACCGCATCTCACCACCGCACGGTCAATTCCTTGCCGCGGGCGGCCTCTAGAATGTCGATGCTTTTGCGGGTGGCGTTGGTCTTGTTCAAACGCAGTAGTTTCAGCTTGGTAAGATCTTTCAATTGTTCTACGCCGGGGTCGCCGAACTTGGTGCCGGAGAGGTTCAATTCTTCGAGCTTCTTCATCGAGAGGAGCACCGGGGCGCTTTTATCCGTGATCGCGGCGTCGATCACGTCGAGTTTCTTCAGATTCACTAGCTTTTTCAGGCCAACGAAGGAAATGTCGTTGAGCTTCGATTCGCCCAAAAACAGTTCGTTCAACGCCCGAATGCTGCCGATGGCCACGGCTTCTTTATCGGTGAGTTGGCACTTCACCATGCCGAGGATTTGAAGGTCGGGCAATTCTTTGAGTGCGATGAACCCGGCTTCCGTACACGGTGTGGCATCGGTAATCACGATCGAACCGACGACGATCGTTTTGGCGATTTTTTGAAGAATGGCATCGTTGGCCGTATCGAACTTCACCGCGACGCGGGCGATCTCATCGAGTTTGGGATCGATCGTCGCGGTGCCGCCGAGCTTGGCCACGAGGGCCAACGCATCCTTTTCAAGATCCTCGGCAAAACTGAACGAAGGTGCGAGCAAAGTGATAACGAAAGCTGCGCGGAGCATATTCGAACTCAAATGGCGGAGAGGCAAGTAAAATGGATTGTAGCACACGGCGAAGAATGCTTACTCCAGCGTCGCCAGTTTTAGCGCCAGTTCGCAACCCGATTCGAACTCCACCAAATCGACCCACTCCTTCACGGTGTGGATGTCGTTCTGACCGGCGCCGAACGTGGCGGTAGGGATGCCGTGCTTCACCATCCAATTGGCATCAAGGCCGCCGTTGGCCACGCGGAGGTTCGCCGTGCGACCGAGGGCTTCGATGGCGTCGATGGCCCGCAGCGCCACGGGGGCACCATCTTTCATGCGGAAGGGGAAGTAATCGGTGCGGCTCGTGAACTTCACCTTGCCGGTATCGCCCGCAACGTCCTTCAGCTTGCCCGCAGCGGCGGCGAACGCTTCCTTGTACGCGGCGGTGATCTGCCGGAAGAACTTGGTATCGTGGCTGCGGCTTTCGCCCTTCACGAGGACGTAATCGGTCACCACGTTCGTGGCATCGCCGGCGGGTCTGCCTTCGCCGCCGTTCACCGGGCCGATGTTACTACTGCCTTCGCTTTCGCCCTTCGTTACCTTGCCCCACCAACCCTTCTCATGAATGTCGGCCATCGCCAGCGCGAGGATCATCGTCGCGGATATGCCCTTTTCCGGTGCGACCCCGGCGTGCGAAGCCTTGCCGAAGATTTCCACTTCCCAACGATCCGCACCCACAGCCCCGAGAATCACATCCGCAGCACAACGGCCATCGAAGTTGAAGCCCATTTTCGGGTGACCCAAATCGGCGGGGTTCAAATGCCGGGCGCCGAACAGGCCCGACTCTTCGCGAACGGTGAACAACAGCGTAATGGGCGGATGCGGTAGCTTCCGAGCCATCAACTCGGCGGCGAGGCTCACCAACACGGCACAGCCGGTGCGGTTATCCCCACCCAACGCGGTGTTCGCCGCGTTGACGATCTTCTTCCCCTGCTTCTGCGGCTTCGCCCCGGCGCAGAGCGGCACCGTATCCATGTGCGTCATGAACAGGATGCGATCCGCATCGGCGAGTTCGCCCCGGCCGGGGAGTTGCACGATGAGGTTGCCGGTTTGCGTGGGCACGGGAATCCGCGTATGGGCATCGTCGTGCCGAATCGCCTTCGCCGGTACTCCCGCTTCCTTCAACGCCGCGGTGATCTCTTTGGCGATCTTCGCTTCCTCGCCGGTGATTCCGGGCACGGCCAGAAATCGGAGGAGGCGGTCGGTCGCGGCTGGGGCATCGATGCTGGGCATGGGAACACTCACGCGGCTTTCTTCGTGGTAGTGGGAACCCCGATCATCTTAGGACGGGGAACCGCCGCGTGGCCCGTATGGATGCCGATCGACAACACGATCGCTTGCGTTTGAGCGATTCTCAGGCGAACGAGCAACGCACTCAGCCCGATCAGCAACGCCACGCTCGCCCAGAACAGATTGCCGAGGGCCATGATCGAATGGAACACCGGAGTGATCGGGGCACCCGCGACATACAGAACAAGCGACGTGGCACCCGTCGCGGTGGCAATCCTGCGGTCGGCGCGTTCGGGGGCCGAGACCGCGTAATGCACGCACAAGGTGAAGGGGAAGATCAACCAGACGAAGTAGTACGAGAAGGCGTACGGCGTTCCGATGGTGATGAGAGTGAGAAGCAAGCCGATTTCGAGGGCATCGGTTTCGCGGGTGCGTTCCCCGCGCCGCGGCATCACCAAGATGAAACCGATGCCGAGTGCGGCGCACAATCCGAGGATAATCCGGTTCGCGTTCTTGTATCCGAGATCGACGATGTTGACGTACATCGCCTGCGAGGGATCGAAAGAATCGGCCTCGGCATCGGCGGGGCGGAGGTACCTGTGGGCCACGGCGGAAAGCGATTGATTCCGCCAACTCGTGCTCTGCTGCGGGCGTTGCCCGAAGCCGTCTTCGTTCTGGCGGAACAGCATCCCGTCGGCCCACGTCTTCAGTTCTACGAGATTGCGCTCAAACCCTCGCACGGGGGCCGGAGCGATCACGAGTAGGGCGAGAATGCCGAGGATCATTGCGGCGCTCGCCCGCCACGCCCGACGGTAAATCAGATACGCGAGGATCACTACCGGGAACGCCTTGGCGGCGGCGGCGATGGCGAACAGTATTCCCCCGGCCGTTTGATACCCGCTGCGAACTAGCATCAGGCCACCCACGAGCAAACAGTACAATCCGAGGTTCGGTTGGCCGAGGCTGAACATATCGTTGATGAGGAAGATCGAAACCCCGGCGGGCACGATCCGCATGTACAGGGGCACATTGCTATGCCCGGCGACCATTCGCACGGTGAGTTCCACCGCCACCGCCAAGCTCGCGGCGTTCAGCATTAGCAGCAGTGCCAGCATGATCGTCGGCCCGGCGAGGCTCAGCGCACCGAGGATCATCGCGGCGAACGGCGGGTACATGAACGGGAAGGTCGCGTTCGATTCCGTCGGGTAGAGGGCTTCGCCGTGAACGAAGTGCTGCCCCGTCATGTACCAGAGCGGGTAATCTTTGTTCGGCCTGCCGATGTCGTCGCCCGCGAGATTGTTGAAGAGCGGAATCACAGATAAGCCGAGAACCGTGAGGCCGAACAACAGGGCCTGCAGGCGTAGCGATGGGGGCGAGAACACGGGCGTCTCCGACGCGGAAGCCCGGCACGTCCTTGTGCCGGGGAGTACGGAGTGTACAACAGGTAGGAAAAAGAAAAAACCCCATCAAACCCAAGCTTGCGCCGAGACTTGATGAGGCCGGAACGAAAAGAGGCGAGGGGAAGATACCCCGGCAAAGGCCGGGGTGTCAACGCGAGTTTGCGAAACCCGTTAATCGTGTGGCGAAAATGGGTTGCGCGAATTCCGTGAACGTTTGTGCCACGGATTTCGTCGGAATTCTACCCGCCCCAACCGAGATCACCATGTATCTGATAGCCGCCAGCGTTGTTTTCGTACTCGGATCAATAGCGTGTGCAGGGGATCGCGAGGAACTCGTGATACTTCCTTGCAAAGCGTTCTCGACCCGCGGAGGAGCAATCGAAATCGCACACTCAGGCATGCAACCGAAGATATCGACGTTCATGCAGGCACTCGACAAACCTTGTGCGATCCCGCCCGGGAGGTACGACATCTCGTATCTGCCGAAAGGTGGATTGAGCGTGAAGATTTTCACGGAATGGAAGCCCAAGCCAGGCGCGAACAAAATCCAACTCTCAGATCATCTCGGCACGGCCATCGTCTTCGGCGAAGAATTGCCCCGTGCCGATTCGATTGTGCTGACCGAGGAATCCGATCCCGGCCCCGACGAAAAAGGGCATGTCGCGGTTCAAAAGGTCGCGGATTACAAAAGTGAACTCATCGCCCCGGCCGGTTTCTACTCCGTGTGGATCGTCCCGTCAAACGGCGTCAAAGCCCAACGGATCGCCGAGCGCATCCGAATTCGAGCCGGGCGGGAAACCCGTGTTGGCGAGTGATTCGCAGTCGCTATATTCGCCGCATGGCCGAGAAGAAACGCAAACCGATCCTCGATTACGCCGTGTACCTCGCGGTGCGCTCAACCGTTTGCGTGTTGCAAGCGCTACCGATGTCGATGGCTCACGCTTTCGCGTCGTTCCTCGCAGCGTTGGCCTACCGCGTGGATCAACGACACCGCAAGGTGGCCTCCGAGAACCTCGGCTTCGCCTTCCCGGAAAAATCGGCCGCCCAGATCGATCTCTTGGTTCGCGGGTGCTATCTCCACTTCTGCAAAGTCGCCATCGAGATCGCACGCTTGCCGCGGGTGTTCCACGTGACCAACTGGCGGAAGTACGCGAAACTCGTCGGCGGGGAGAAAATTCTTTCGGCATTGTTCGGCGAACGGGCTGTACTGGTGGTGACCGCGCACCTCGGCAATTGGGAACTCGCCGGATTCGCCCTCGGCCTCTTCGGTTTCAAAACGTACGCCATCGCCCGAGTGTTGGATAATCCGCACATCGAAGAGTATCTCAAACGGTTCCGCCAAGCCACCGGCCAAACCATCATCGCCAAGAAAGACGATTTCGATCGTCTGAACGCCGTGCTGAAAACCGGTGCGAAAGTGGCCACGCTCGGCGATCAAGATGCCGGGCCGCGCGGCGTGTTCGTCGATTTCCTCGGCCGCCCCGCCTCGGCCCACAAAGCGGTCGCGTTGATGGCGATGGAATTCGACGCCGTAATGATCGTGATCGGCGTGCCGCGGGTGGGCGAAGGATTGAAATACGAGATCGTGTGCGAAGACGCGATCGACCCGCGCGACTATGCTTCCCGCGGCGACGCGGTGAAGGCCATCACGCAACGCTATCACGATGCGCTCGCACGGTTGATCGCGAAGTATCCGGAACAGTATTTCTGGCTTCACCGGCGATGGAAAACCCAGCCGGTGGCAAAGAAGAAAAAGGCCGGTGTCGGCCCGCCGAGTTTGAACACCTCAGCGTACTGACGCCCGTCGCTCGGACGACTAACGCAAGAAGCCGACGGATTCCAATCCGTCGGCTTCGGGTTTTTGCAGCTTCAAAAGAATCGCTTACCGTCCGGTGGCACCGGGGAGCAACCGCATTTTCGGCAGCGGAATCTCCACGGCCGGCCCGGCGAACACCGCGTTCGCCGAGTATTCGATCCCTTGTTTATCCGGGCCGACCTTGGCGGTCATCCGCATGCCGGGCACGACGGGCGAGATGCTGGGCATCGTCACTTCGACGGTCTGGCGAACCAGCGGAACGGTGTTGGCGGCAGTGATCGGATTGGTCGCCGCGAGAGTCGCGGAGGCATCCGGGCGACCGCTGCCGCCGGTGAAGCCGCTCGAACCCAGGGTTCGCGGGCCGGCGGTCGTCAGCATCCGATCGCCGGAGATTTCTTCGGCGGGTACACTGGCGAGATCCTTGCGGCTCCCTTTTTCGAGGGCGAACTCGACCGGTTTCTCGGTGGAGAGATCGACATCGAAGAGTTCGAACACTTCGTCCGGGGTTCCGGCGAAGCGGATCACCTTCACGCTGGCTTTGTTGCCGATGGCCCGACCGAGGGCGGTCTTCACGTTCACCTTGTAGCTGCCGGAGAAGGCTTCGGAAGCGGTGTAGGTGGCGGTGCGGGCATCGTCTTTTTGATCCAGCAGGTTCGAGCGGAGTACGCCGCCGCCGGTGGTGCGTTTCATATCCGGGTTGCACACCGAGCCGTTCGGTTCGGTCACGTGCAATTCCAAATCGGCGGTACCTTGCCAAGCGAGTTCGATGACCAGATCGCGGGTCTTCGATTCGTTCAGCGTCTTGTTGAGGATCGCGGCATCGGCATCGCGGCCGAGCAATTTCAACTTCCCGGCGAGGCGGGCGACCCGTTCGCGGCCGGCTTTAGCGTAGTCGGTGCCATCGTTCGCCCAATCGCGGCTGAGCAGATTCCCGGCGGCCCACGCCGCGGTATCCGATTTCAAATCCGAGGATCGTTCGAGGTAGACCAACGCGTTGGCGTAGGCGGTGGGCATGTTCGGTTCGATCGCGGCGGCCTTTTGGCAGAGGCCCAAGGCGGCATCGTGCTGGCCGAGTTCGCTCTCCGCTTTCGCCGCCCGAAGATACGCCTTCGCATCGCGGGGCGCGAGATCGACGGCGGACATCGCGGCCCGTTCGACTTCGATCGGGCTGGCTTGGCTCGCTTGCAGGGCGATCGCCAAGGCTTCGTGGGTCCATTCCGCATTGGTGTGGCCGTGGCGGAGGGACGCTTTGATCGCTTCGGCCGCGTGGGCGTGTTCGTTCATGGCGAACAGCACTTCCGTGGCACTCACGATCAGGTTCGGATCGGTGACGGCCCAATCGAAGGTTTCATTCCACACTTTCTTCGGATCGTTCCCGGCGCGGTTCACGATGGCGCGGGCGTTCGCCACGGGGTTCCGCAGTTGCGGATCGTTGGGGTTGGCCCCGGCGATGATGTTCGGATTCGCGGCGATCGGTATCGCTTCGCCCAATGGAATCTTGAAAGAGGCCGAGGGGTGGTAGCGGCTGGTGGCCCGGATGATGAGGGCGTTGGTCGGCGGGTAATAGCCGATGGAGTTCAACAGGTTCGGGGGCAAAAGCGGAGCCGTGGGATCGGCGGGATTTGGCGCGGCGGCGACCCCGGCGATGTTGTTGGTTTCCCATTCGCCGCGGGCGACGAGTTGGGAAATCACATCCACGAGGATCGAACTTTGGTTGTTCCCTTGGATGCCGAACTGGCCGCCGAGGTTGCCGAATTGGCCGAGTTGGCCCCCGGTGGCCCCGGTGAAACCGCCGCCGACGCCGAGGTTGTTGCCGCCCCCTTGGCCGAGGCCCATGAACATCCCTTGCTGGCCCATGCCGGGCAAGCCGGGTTGACCGCCTTGGCCGCCCCCTTGGAACCCGCCGAAGCCTTGGAAGGCCGCAGCACCGGCGAGGTTAGCCGCTTGGTTCACTTGGGCGCCGAACACGGCGAGGTTCTGTTGAAGGGCTTGGTTATTCACGGCGTTCGGCGGAATCAGGGCGAGATCGCCCACGGCGAACGCACGGGTCACTTTCTCTTCGATCCGCATCAGCTTGGTCGTCACTTCGATGTATTCCGGGCGAACGAAGAAGGAAGCTCCCACGTCCAACAGGGCGAGATCAAGGAATGCACCGAGGGTGAGGCCGCTAAGGTTCACGTCCATTTTGAACTTGCGTTCTTGGAACGGATCGGGGTTATCCCCGGCGTTGAGCAAATCGTAGCGGACGACGATCCGGAGGCCGAAATCTTTTTCGAGCTTCTCGAGCACATCCTTCACCCGTTGATCTTTGAGGGGCAACGGCATGTTCACGCGGCGGGGCGTGCGGCTCGGCTGACCGTTTTCATCGAGGTCTTCCACGATGCTGCGAATCTTCACCAAGCCGGAGGCCCCTTGGGTACCGAATGTGAGTGAGTTGACGTTCTTCTCGCGCTGCGTGCGCAGTTCGCGCCACACCGAGGCGGGCGGGAAGTGCATCGGCGGTTCATCCGGGTAGGGGATGAACGATTTTTCCACTTGTAACATCGTGAGCAGGTAGCGGTCTTCACGCACCCGCTTGAGTTCGCGGTACTCGCGGAGGCTGGTGGCCGATTGACCGATGCGGTAGGTCGCGGCGACTTCCGGGGGAACCGGCTGGCCGCGGTTGATGCGCTCTTCGATCAGCACTTGGGCTTCTTGGTATGCGAGTTCGAAACGGGCTTGGCTCATCAGGTCGCGGAAGCGATCGATGCGGGCCTTGGTTTGTTCTTCCAGCGTTGCCAAGCGATCGTTCTCGCTGAGGCGGTAGCGGGCGGCGCTAATGCGATCCCGTTCGGCGGACAATCGGCGTTTGATCTCGCCACCTTGCACTTGAATGTCCCGCATTTGCACTTCGAGATCGGCGGCCAATTTGCGCCGGACGTTATCCGAAAGATCGCCGTTCTGAACGATGGTATCGCGTTGGCGTTTCAGATCGTCGTAGGACGTATCCGGATCGGTGGTGCGGAGAAGCCGTGCCCGTTTGAGCGTCTCTTCGACGATAGCTTTGGCTTCTTGCTCCGCGACGTTCCGGGCCGCGACGCGCTTGTCCAAATCGGAAGGCTGCCCCGCGGCGGGAACTGCGGGAGCGGGAGCGGGCACGGGCACGGGCACCGGTTCCTGCTTCAGGAACACTTGGCCGGCCGTCTTCGCCGCGTTCACTCGCTTTTCGAGTTTGTCTTTCGTGAGAACCCCGGAGCGGAGATCGGCCACGATTTTCAACCCTTCCGTGGCATCGCCGTGGTTCGGGTCGATCTTCGCCGAAGCTTTGAACAGTTGCTCGGCGTGATCGAAGCGGTCGGCTTTGATGGCCCGGATGCCGAGTTCCACGAACTCGTCGCGGTAGAGGCGGAACTGTTCGCTGGCCATGGCCAAGGTGCGGTCGGCGGGGAGCAACGCCGGGGTGTTCTTCGCTTCCAACGTCTGCCATTGTTGCAGCATCGGGTTGAGGAAGAAGTTTTCCAGTTGGGCGGCGGGCAGCCGCTCGGCGAGGTCGATGGCCGTCTTGGTATCGCCGACGGTGCCTTCGAGTTTCAACGTGAGGTTGGCCGCCGGGCCTTTGAGCTTGCCGAGGAGCAAGGTGGAACGGTCGGCCCGCAACGGCGGCAGGCGGTTCGGGTACAACTCGGCGTCGGCCGGGCCGAAGGCGATCTTGTCGGTTTTCAACACCGGCACATCAATGGAAGCCATCAATCGCTTGTGGAAGGTTTCGCGGTTCGCCGGGTGGCGAAGGTCTTCTTGCACCCGCACCACGGAGCCGCCGGTGAGGGTGGTGAGGCCGTGCAGGTTTTCGGCGCACAGTACGCTGCCGAGGGGCACCGCGAACAGTTGAATGTCTTTATCGACGAGGCGATTGCCGAGTTCGGCCCGCAACGGTTCGGTGATCGATACGCCCGCGGCACTTTCGCCATCGCCGAGGTACACGATCACTTGCTGGCGACCGGCTTTTTGATCGAAGGCGCGCACGGCGTGTTCGAGGCCGGCCTTGAGATCCACGGCCCCGGCTCCGTACTCGCGCTCGAAGAACTTGGTGACGGCTTGCTTCAACGCTTCATCGCCCGCGGGAATGAAACCGTTGGTGACGGAACGGGTGAGATCTTTGTGATCGAGGTTGATCGTCCAGATATCCACGCGATCCTCGGCGTTCAACTGCCGGGCCAGCGTGGCGAGGATTTGCACCGCTTGCTTCAACGGTTCGCCCGATTGGCTGGCGGACGTATCCACCATCACCAAGACATCGCGGGGGCGGGGTTTGGCGGGGGCGGTCAACGTCGGCTTGATCTGCCAAGCGAAGATGGTTTCCCCTGCGCTCGTCTGGTAAGCGAGCGTCGGCTGTTCGCTGAACTTGGTTTTGGCCAGTTCGTCGATGAGGTTGGTTGTCCGCGGCGCACCCGGTACGAGGGCGGTAGCGGGGGCGGTCGGTTTGGCGTCGCCGAATACGATCCCCGAGACGGCCGCCCCAATGGCGGCGCACCCGAGAATTCCGCTGGCGAGCCTGAGGCGTTTGAGGAATGTCATGACCCGTGCGCTCCTGCAAGGTTCCGCCGTGGGGCGGAAAGTTCGATGGTGTTGTGTTCGCTGGGCAGAATCGGCAGAATCCGCACATCCCGAGCATTTAAAGTACCACGTCGCATCGGGCCGCACAACTCAAGAGGCGAATCCGTGACCGCGACGTTCCGCTGAAAAAGCGAGGTTCTGCCAACTCTACCCGACATAACGGACTGCGGTTCCCAGCGTTGGCGCGGAATCCCGCGCGAATTGTGCCCGCCGGGTTCGATCCCGCCAATTGGGGCGAACATCCCCACTGGGTAAAGTGATCGGGTTTTTCTCGATCCTGAATGGATACGGCAATCGAATCGTTCAAACGGAGATTTGTGCCCTGCGTTTAGCACCCTCCCCTCCCCCCCCTGTTTGATCGGGGCAGTAATTAAATGAGATGTTTGCAAAGGGTTGATGGAAATGGACTTGCGGAAACGCCTCGCGGGGGAATTCTGCCCCGCAAGGCGATTGGTGCCCTAATTGTGCCCTCGAAGGTGCCATCCACAGGGCACAATCGGCCATCACCTCAATCGTGCCTCTTTTATCCTCATCTTGGTTCGATCCTCGTTCCCATGCTCCGCGTGGGAACGTTCTTCGGCCGCTCTGCGGCCAAAGTTATCGGAGAGAAGGAATAGCATGAGGAACTGAAAGAACGCGCAGCGTCCGAAGATCGTGACGAATTTGCCAGACCACAGTTCGGGTGCGACAATGGTTTCTGGCACTTCAACAACACTCCGATCCGTCATTCCCGCGTAGGCGGGAATCCAGAAGGCTCGACAGTATCGAAAACACTGGATTCCCGCCTACGCGGGAATGACGGAGAATTGTCCGGTTCGTCGTCATGCCGGAATCGATTGGCGCACCCCCACAGTTCCATCCGCCGAACGGTTAGCTCAACCTCTGGCAGATCGTTTCAAACACCCCGCGGTTCCCGGCGAGTTGCTTCTCGAATTCCTCGCGGAACCCGGTGGGAGTCAAGCCCATCCGTCTGGCGAGTTTCTCCAATGCGGCGGGCGGCTCGGGAATTTCGGTGAGCGGCCGATCGGTCACGATTCGCAATCGGGCTTCGACGTTCCGCAGAAACGAGTATCCGACTTTGAGTATCCCAGCGTCGGCTTCCCCAATGAGTTTCGCATTCGCCAGGGCATCCAAGGCGGCCCATACGTTCGTTTCCAGAATCTCCGGGTGGGTTTTCCCGAACTTCAGTTGGAGCATTTGAACCGCGAACTCCACATCCACCAATCCGCCCTTGGCCCGTTTGAAGTTCCGAGAAGTCGCCGAGGATTCGAGCTTGTCCCGCATAGTGCGAATCTCCGCCAGAGTCTTCGCGGTGAGCGGCGTATCGAGAACGGCGGCCCGGATTCTTTGCACAACCTTGGTTGCGAATTCGGCATCCCCCCGGATCACCCGAGCACGAGTTACCGCGAGCCGTTCCCAAGTTTGCGCTCCGCCCCCGGCGAAGTAGCGATCGAACTCGGCCATCGGCAGCACGAGGCTTCCCGATTTCCCGGTCGGTCGCAACCGCATATCCAAATCGTACAACCGGCCGAGCGGCCCGGTGTGGCTCATCATTCGGATGGCACGTTGAGCGAGTTCGGTGAAGTAGTGGAAGTTCGTCGTGCTGTGCGCGGAATCGGTTTCGCCATCGAATTCGTAAACGAGCATAATATCGAGATCGCTGTGGTAGCTGATCTCGCGCCCGCCCAGTTTGCCGAGGCCGATCACTGCGTAGCGGCATTCGCGCTCGGACGGAGCCGGAAGCGTGAGCGACGGTGTCGTGTTGTCGTCGCTCACGCTTCCGGCTCCGATTGTCGGCCTCCCGAATTTCTCCCGCACGGTGGGTTCCACGAGGTCGAACACGCCGTTCAAGATCGTCTCGGCGACATCGCTGAGCGCGGCGGTGGTCTGCCGAATCGCGGCTTTCCCCAACAAATCCAACACGCCGATGCGGAGGAACTCGTTGTCTTGGAAGCTGCGGAGAATCGGTTCCGGGTCGTTGGCCCCGCGGAGCAATTCCACGAGTTCGGCCTGCAATTCCCCGGCGGAACGGGGTTGATCGAGCACGAGGCTATCGAGGAGTTCATCTTCCATCCCGGCGTTCTTCATCAGAATCGAAGAGAGATACGGGCTGTTCGCGCAGAGATCGACGTACAAACGCAGGCTCGGCGGATTGAAGCTGAAGAGTTCGTACATCACCGCTTTGGCACCGAGTGTGGCCGTCACTTGCTCCAAGTTGTTCAGGGCTTCGTCCGGGTCGGCCGTCTCGGCGATCGCTTTGAGGAGTTGCGGGGCGATGCTGGCGAGGAAATGCCGGCAGCGGCGGTGGGATAACAATCGCACCGATTCTTGAGCGAGCCGGTTCAAGTTCTCGTACGCGGTGGGGATATCGCGAAAGCCGTAGCGGCCCAACACGGCCCGAATGTGGGCCGGCGCCGGATGGGGATCGAGAATCAAATCGCTTTCGGGTTCCGCCCGTTCGCCCGATTCCTTGAACGTTTGGTGGAGCAGGTGATCGAGGATAACGCGGTTCACCCGCGTTTTGTCGTGGTAATCTTTGAGGAACATTTGCAACGGTTCGATGATCAGCGTGCGCATGCCATCGCTCGGCTCCGGCGATTCATCGATGGGAGATCGCCGTTGAGGCGCCAAGGCCGATGGGGAAGCGCGGAAGCCGGAAAGAGCCGGTGCCTCCGTCCCTTTTCCCTCCTCCGCATTCGGAGCTTCCCGGTAACCCATTCGCAGCGACAGCTTCTTCAGCCCATCGGGGTCGGTCGGCAGGCGGTGCGTTTGCCAATCGAAGAGGAGTTGCAGGCGGTGCTCGGTCTTACGGAGGAACCGGTAAGCGTCGGCGAGGATATACGTTTCTTGGGCGGTGAGGCACCCGGCAATTTCGAGGGCTTCCAAGCCGAGCAGCGTGTTGCGCTGCCTCACGGCGTGGAGATCGCCACCGTTCAATAATTGCAGGAATTGCACCGTGAATTCGATGTCTCGGATGCCGCCGCGGCCGGTCTTCACGTCCGAATCATCGACCCCCGCGGCGGCGGCCCGTTGCTCCATCTGCCGTTTGAGAGCTTTAACTTCGTTGATCTCCGAGAAGCTGAAATAGGTGCGGTACACGAACGGTTCCAACGCCGCGACCACTTGCCTGCCGAGCGCCCGATCCCCGGCGATGGGCCGCAGTTTGATGAGGGCCTGCCGTTCCCACGTGCGGCCGCGGAGATCGTAATAGCTCAGCGTGTTCGCCAACGATTGGGCGAGCGGCCCGTGAGAACCTTCCGGCCGCAAGCGGAGATCGACCCGGTAGGCGAAGCCGCGATCCGTGATCGACGACAGCAACCGCACCACTTCGGTCACCGCGCGGCCGTAAAACTCCGAGTTGTGGATGGCGCCGAGCCGTTTGCCCGCGGTTTCTCCTTCGTCGTCGTAAACGAACATGAGATCGATATCGGAGGAGTAATTGAGTTCGTCGCCGCCGAGTTTGCCGAAGCCGAGTGCGGCGAGGCGGCCGTGGTGCCCGCCCGGCGTTGTGGGCATGCCGTACTTTCGCCCGACGTTTCGAATCGCGGTTTGCACAGCGACATCCACCGTGGAATCGGCGAGGCGGGATAACTCGCGGGTGATTTCTTCGAGCGGCCGTTCGAGCAAGATGTCGTTGATGCCGATGCGCAGCATTTGGAGTTGGCGGAATTTGCGGAACACGCGCAGCGTGGCGGCGTCGTCCGCTGCGGCATCGGCGCGTTCGCGGAGTTGGCCGGTCAGTTCTTCGGTTCCCGGGTTCCGCTTCGGCGGCGTGCGGATCGTTTGCAAGGCTTCGGGGTACTGGGCCAAAGTATCGGCGAAGAACTGCGACACCCCGACGATCTGGATCGCCCCTTCCAACGCCCGCCCTTTGTTTTCCATTAACCCGGGCAAGTGCTCGCGGGCTGCGGGGAGCGCGAACAGGCGTTCGAGGTTATTCAGCGCCATATCCGGATCTGCCGAGTGCGGCAGCGCGCGGTTCACGATCGGCAGCATCGCCTCGAACATCTGCGGCTCGATATGTTGCCGCAAGGCGACGAGGTTCCGGCCCGCTTTGAGCGGATCGCGAAAGGCGATGGCCGAAAATCGTTCGAGCATCTTTTGGGAAGTCCGGTATCGGGTGGATCGAATAGACTCGCTCGGTATTGTCACTATATCCCAATGGGTGGATGCTCATTAGGCGAGCGGCAGTTCTTGTCTTACCCCTCTCTCCCGCTGCGGAGAGGGTCGAAGCGTTAGCTTTCGACGCAATCGAGAGAAATTCCGAGGCTGAAGAAATTCCGAGGCTGAAGCGTCAGCGAAGCGGTGGATGCCTTATCTGCCCGATCATTGCTTCGCTGACGCTTCAGCCTCGGATTTTCCGCCCTCATTCCAACGGCCATTGCACCATGCGTTCACGAACAAGGATCATCGCGGCAACCATCGCACTCTTTCGACGCAATCGAGAGAAATTCCGAGGCTGAAGAAATTCCGAGGCTGAAGCGTCAGCGAAGCGGTGGATTCCTTATCTGCCCGATCATTGCTTCGCTGACGCTTCAGCCTCGGATTTTCCGCCCCCATTCCAACGGCCATTGCACCATGCGTTCACGAACAAGGATCATCGCGGCAACCGTCGCACTCGGGTGCGAGTTCCTGTACCTCGCATTCACCGGAGCTTAGGCCCAACCCGATCCGATCTTCCGCGCCAGCATCGGCTTCGGCAATTCCAACATTTCGCAAGCTTATGACTGTACTGGTTTTATGGGACGGCGATGCTCCTTCATGCTTTCTTCACGTCATCGACCGAAATTCTACTTTTTCATCCCTTAAAACTTTATTGCGATAGCGGTGCAAACCTGCGCGGTTGTGAGGAGATGGATCGACTCCCAAATATTTTCCTTGCCCTAGCATAAGGTGTTCAAAGATGGGTAAATTTATTTTGCGGTCGATCTTGGCGATGTCGCTACTCGCCTCGGCGAATGCAGCGCAGGCCCAAACGACCTATACATGGAACAACGCCGGCTCGAACTGGTCCGCAGCGGGCAATTGGAGCTTGGCTGGTCCTCCGCTCTTGGGGGATATCGCACTCTTCACCGCTACTGTGAATGATCCGGGCGTGCCGGTCGTCAACCCATTCTTGGATATCGACCAACAAGCAAATTCTCTCACATTCGGGTTGAATCAAAACTTGGGCGGTTGGTCGCTCACTACGAATGCGACACCGCAAACTTTAACCCTCGGTGGTACCGGTTCCACCGGCATCACAACGTTCGGCCCACAAACCACGACGATCAGCGGACCGCAATTGGCGGGTGCAGGTACCGGTGCGTCCGCGATCGTGTTAAACGTGACCAACGGTTCGACATTGGTTCTGGCCGGAACCACGGCCGTTACGGCGAACCAAGGGAATATCAACGTCAACGGTGGCCGGTTCGTGATGGACAACTCAGTTACGAAT
>JBBQWA010000076.1:0-15364 GCA_038211045.1 Gemmatales bacterium | reverse complement strand
CGGAGGTCGCGTTCCTTCGGTTGCAGGTGGAACGTGTGGGGTGCACCCTCGATGATGATGAGTTCGTGCTTCGTGCCCGCTTTCTTTAACGCCGCCGCGAATTGTTCGGATAGCTTCACATCCACGATTTTGTCGGCGGTGCCGTGGATCAACAGCAGCGGCGGATCGTTCTTGTCCGCGTATGTCACCGGCGAGGCGGCCTTGTACAACTCGGGGGCTTCCGCCAACGTCTTGCCGATCATTTCGAGGTTCTTCAAGTCACCGCCGAGATTGCTGAGGTCGCCGGGGCCGTAGAGATCCACGGCACACTTCACGCGGCAGTCGCCTTCGCCCGGTGGGTCGAGTTTATCTTCCGGCCCGGTGAGGCCGACCATTGCGGCGAGGTGCCCGCCGGCCGAGCCGCCGATGACGCCAATGTTATCCGGATCGATCTGCAATCGCTCGGCGTTCTTCCGCAGCCAACGCACCGCAGTCTTGCAATCGTATAAATTCTGCGGCCATGTCGGCTTGTCCTTCGTCGCAAGCACATAATCGATACTCAAGCCGACGTACCCGTTCAGTGCCAGCGTGGAGCCGATATTGAATTCGCGGGCGGCATCTTTGGTTCCGCCGGTCCAACCGCCACCGTGAATAATAACGACGGCGGGCGAGCGAACGCCCTTGCCGCGCTTCGCGGGAAGGTAGAGGTCGGCCTTCTCGGTGCGGCCCTCCGGTAAGTAGGCGATGTCGCGTTCGATGACGGTGCCGTCGGGTGCCGTCGGGCGCGGATTCAACGCCGGTTGCGGTTGGGCGAACGCGGCGAAGGCGGCGAAGAAGATTGCGGGCGAGGCGAAATAGCGAGTCATGTTTGCCGCGGTGGAAGAGGGAATGGAGAAGCCTGTCCCGGGACGGAAATGAAACGCTCATCGCGGTCGGCGAATTCCAAGACGAGGCCAATACGCTCCTCGACCAGGAACAATGTATGGGCGAAAGCCGACGGGGCGATTTCGGCGAAGAAACTCCGCAGCGGTAAGACGCATTCTGCCACGTGCAAGAGGGCGAAGCAGCTGGCGTCAGCTTGTAATAGTTCTGCAATCCGCCACTGCCCGTAGCCGCTTGTCAGGAATGGACGTGCCCTTCGCCCGCAAACTCGCTCAATCGTTCGCGCAGCCGGCGGTCGTCGAGATCGAACGCTAAGTAAACAACTGGCGGGCGAGAAATCGGAGTTACTCTTCGATGTAGATGATGAGGGGAAGACGGCGAGAAAGAAGCGCAATGGAAATTGGCCGAACGGGGTTCGACGTCCGGCCCGGTTGGAGTCGCTCCATGCATGGCGGACGTTTCTTGCGGCGCCAACCGGAATCGGTGACACTCCAGGAATGGCAGGAAACCCTTCAGCCGAAACTCGACCGATAATCACCCGCGAGGTAGAATCTTGAGATCATCACACAAGAACGGAAATCCCAATGCCGCGAGCCGTCGCAGTCCACATGAGTGAAGTTCTTCCACACGGCAAGAAATTGCTGGTTAGGTTCCTATTTCGGCTTCGAGAACACGTCCAAGAATTCCGCCATGTCGTTCGCACTCGGGATCGGCTTCTCCATCGCCACGGCGTTCGGGTTCTTGCTCAGGGTCGGTGAAGCCGGGGTTTCCGCCAACCAATCGATGAAGGCTTCGCAGCTCATCGGTCGGCATTTCGCCTTGCGTGCTGCGCGTTCGAGCCGGTGGTCGTTCGAGACGACGTGCAACATCTCTGGCTCCGGTTCGCGGGTCACGATGGTTTCGATATAGTCGTCGGCGGTAGCCCGGAATGAGAAGGTAACGATCATGCTGCGATAGGTTTTGGTGCCGTGGTCCTTGTGTGCATTCTGGGCATCGAAGAGGATGCGGATGGCTGGTCGCTCAATCGCTTTGCGGATGCCGGGGGAATCGGCCATCCAATCGAGGAAACGCTTGCGTGCGGATTCCATCGACTTCGGCCCGCTGTGTTCCGGCAGCGCCAGCCCCGCCGCATGCATCAGGTTGTAACCGTCGATGAGGAAACGCACGGGAGCCTTTTAGGAAAACATATCCGCGATGCGGATGGGAACTTTGGGTGCGGCGAGCGCCCGAACCGAATCTGTACGATTGAGAATGGCTTGTAGTTTGTGACCTTTTTTGGAAGGTTCTCGAAAAACGATCAACCTGCTTCGCTTTGAGCCGAGCACCCAGTATTCGAGGTTGCCTGCCTTGGCAAAGACCAACGATTTCACTTTCGTGTCGTAGGAAAAGGTCGAATCGGATATTTCGCCGATGAGTAGCGTTAAGGTCGGGTGGTCGGTATAGTCTGCGGAACCACCGGGAATCACGGCGAGGTCAGGCTCCGGCTCGCGCTTACCGCAGCGGATCGGCTTTAGCGGGTAAACGATCTCCCCTTCGATGAGTTCCACCCGTTTCCCGGCGAAGAATCCTTTCTCTGCCAAGCCGAAGTATTGCCTGCGCGTCCACTTCCACCGCGGCGGCATCGTTTCGAGATCGATCTCTGCTGTATTGGGCAGTCCAAGTACGGCGCTCATTCTCGATCCTCCCAAGAACATCTTACCCGATTTCGACTGTCCGTTCCAGATACGCCACTTCCAACCGCTTCCGTAAAATCTCACCATGACCGCGCATCCCGAACCGCCGCTGCACTACCACGAACCGCTCTCCATCGGCAACGTCCGCTTGGCTTCGCGGTTCACGCTGGCACCCTTGGCCGGGTATACGAATTATCCGTTCCGCAAAAGTATCCGCGAGATCGGTGGCGTAGGCCTGTGTACCACCGACCTCGTGAACGCTCGAGCGATTCTCGAAGAGTCGAAGAAGACGCTCGAACTGCTGTACACTGGGCCGGACGACCGCCCACTGAGCGTGCAGATCTTCGGCGGCAAGGCGGACGAAATGTCCGCCGCGGCCCAATGGCTCGAAGAATACGGTGCGGACACCATCGACATCAACATGGGCTGCCCGGTGCGCAAGGTGGTGAGCGTCGGCGGCGGCTCGGCCATGATGTGCGACACCACCGGGGCCACGGTGAAGTTGGTGAAACAGGTGGTGGATGCCGTGAAGATCCCCGTGAGCGTGAAGATGCGGCTCGGCTGGGACGACACTTACCATTCCGCCCCGGACTTCGCCCGCGATTTCGAACAGGTGGGTGTAGCCGCCCTCACGATCCATGGCCGCACCCGCGAACAGGGCTTCGGCGGCACCGTGAACCGCGAAGGCATCCGCGCAGTCGTCGAGGCGGTCGAACGCATCCCCGTCTTCGGCAACGGCGATGTGCGCAGCCTGAACGATGCGGCCCGGCTGATTGAGGAAACCGGTTGCGATGGCATTGCTATCGGCCGCGCTGCACTCGCGAACCCTTGGTTTTTTAGGCAGTTGGAAGCTTGGGCGCGCACCGGCGACCCCGGCCCGCGGGCCGATTACCGAGATCGCATTCGCTTCATGCGGATTCACCTGCAAAGGTTGTGCGAATGGCGGAAGAGCGAATATGCCGGGTGTTCACAGTTCCGCAAGGTGGCGAGTTGGTACACGAAGGCGCTGCGCTTTCCCAAGGGCGTTCAGCACCGCTTCAACATGTTGAAAGATCTCGCCGACTTTGAGGAATTAGTTCAACCGTTTGAGGAATCTGGGGCGCCGGCCGGGTGGAGCGATTGGGATGCAATGAGTGCGGAAATCGCGGTGCCTGTGGGGCCGAACGCGCATTGGTAGAATTTCTCCGCATGCCAACAAGCCGATCGCTGTCATTCGGATTTGGTTTTCACGTCGAAATTGAACACGTTCTCGCCGGTGGCGGTCACTTCGATTTGCAATGGCGTAGTGGCCTTCGTGCGATACTTCTCGGGGATGGGATTTTCGAGTTTCACCTCGGGGTCGATCACCAGCGGATCGGCGACGCTGATGGCGACCACGTATTTCCCAGCTTTGATTCCGGCCCCGCCGCGGTTCGGATAAATCGCGTAACGGCCCTCGGCATCGAGGCGACCGTTGCCCGCGACTGCGGTTCCGGTGACCGAGAAGAAGTTCACTTGCAGCCTCGAGCCGTTTTCGGGGGGCTTGCCGTCGATCAGCACTTGGCCGCGCACGGCGAGCGCATCTTTGGCGGGAGCGAGTACCTTGCCATCTTCGGTAGTCGGGAATTCTTCGAGGTCGTCTTTCAGCACTCCGTTCAGATTGATGTTGGCCATGATGGGGCCGTTCTTCTTCACGGTCATCCACGCGATTTGATCGAACTCGCCGTATTCGGCGCCGCGCATCGAGGAACCGCCTCCAGTGGTGGCGAGTTGGTAGTAGTTGATGCCGTTGCGAATGTACTTGCGGTAGATGTGGCGGTGGCCGCAGTATACGCTCATCTTCCGCCCGGCGAAGCTCTCTTCGACCTTGGCCCAACCGTTCTTCACCAAATCCTTATCCGCCCAGATCGGCGGGTGGATGAACGCGAACGTCCAACGGACGTCCGGGTTTTCCTTCAACACCTTGGCCACGTATTCTTGTTGCTGCGGCCCGACCCGCACGGCGGAGTAGCTGGTGTTCTTCGCGGCGTCCAAGCCTTCGTCGTCGTAGGCGTTCATTACGAGGAACAAGCAGTTCTTGTAGACGAAGTGGTAATAGCGGCGACCGTAGCGTTCCTTCCACGCATTGGCTTTGGCGAGGGCGGCCGCATCGTGGTTGCCGGGGGTGTAGAAGAAGGGCATTTCGAGCTTGGCCAGGAAGCTGTCGAATTCCTTCCATTGCGTTTTGTTGGTCTCTTCGGCGGTCGCGCTGCCTTCGATCAAATCGCCCACGCTGACCACGAACTCCGGCTGCATGAGGTTGATCTGCTGCACGGCCCGCGTGAACACTCCTTTGCGGTGGCCGCCGGTACGATCCGAGACGATGGCGAACTGGAATTGCTCGGAATCGGTGTTGGGCGAAAGGCTCGTCCAAGGGTTCTTCTCTTGTTTCTCGACGACGAATCCACCCGGGGTTTCCGGTGCGGCACTCCCGCGCTGCGCCGGGAGCGTGGCGAGTAGCGCGATCGCGGTGACGGCACACAAAGCGATGAGGGCGAGTAGGGGCTTCTTCACGAATTGGCTCCGCAAGGGGAACCGCTATATTCCCATACGCGGTTGCAAAATCAACGGGCGTTCCGCGAATTTTCGGTGAAGGTTGCCCTCGATTGCATCACGCTTTGGTACAAGTTGAGAAACATTCCCGCCATCACGCCGAACGCAACGACCCCGAACGCAAAGTAAATCAAACGCATATACAACTTCAACATCATTTTCGGCGGCAGTTCATCCCCGGCGAATTGCAACGCGATTGCAATCAACAGGCTGAACCCGGCCCCGATGGCGAAGCCGATCCAACCGCCCCGGAAGAGCCAACGTGTGTTGGCGTTGGTTCGCCCGGCGAAGCGCGAAGCCCGCCATTGCATTTCGGTGGTTTGCGGGATCACCGCGGTTCCGCACGCCGGGCAGAGGAAATCGCGTTCGGGCACTTGGGCCGGGCATACGGTGCAGGTCATGGTGAATCTGGGATAATGCGGTTTTGAGCGATGCGGCGTTCTGTTAGAATATCAGAAAGGAGAACCTTCCATGACCGCTGAAACCGCTGCCGTTCCGGAAACTCAAAAGCCGGAAATACGGGTCGAGAAACCGGGAATCACCGTGATTGAACCGCTGGATGTCGAAGTGGATATTTACGTTCCTATGCCGGTGAAGTCGGTTCGATTGGGGAAGCTTGTTCCGCGAATGGTCAAAGCAGAACCTTGCATCATTCTGGATGGGGTATTCGACGATGAGTAAAGTTTTCCCTTGGTACGAGACCACCACCGGCCCGGATATCGAGCAAGGTGACTTTCTCTACGAATGCACTCATTATCGATTCGAACCGGATGGCGAGTTGATTGGGGATCAACGGAACTGCGTGATACTGAGCCACTCGTGCGATCTCTCCAATGGCAAGTTACAGATTGTTCAAGTGTGTCCTTTTGCACCACTCGAGGAACTCGAGGACAGTTTCGGCTACTTGCGCACTAGGAAAGGCCGAGAAGAACTTCGCAGAGGAAACCTTCCCGGGTACCACCTGCTCAATAAATGCGAAATCGAAGGATCAGTTCACGATTTCCTCGTCGTCGATTTTCGTTCGTTGTTCGGCATCCCGTTGGATTTAGCCCGCAACCTCGCAATCTCCCAGTCTCCGCGAGTTCGATTGCTTCCGCCCTACCGGGAACACTTGGCTCAAGCGTTCGCTCGTTTCTTTATGCGGGTCGGCTTGCCGATCGATGTTCCCGCGTTCAATTAAACCCTATCTGTAACATCGTAAAGTTACCGTAGCCCCTTTCCCCTCGGAACCTCTCCCATGCGCCGTTTCCTCGTGCTGTTCTCGCTGATCGTTTCTGCGACATTCGCCTTCGGTCAAAAGCAGCCGGAACCACCCTATTCCATTGGGTGGGAGCCGAACATCGGCACCGCGCCGGAAATTCCCACCCCCGCGGATAAAACCAAACCGATCCGGCCAGAATCGAAAATCGCCGCGTTCCTTTTGAGCAACCGCAAGAACGGAGCACGGGTGAAGATCCTCACCCTCGGCGGCACCATCGCCGAGTGGCACGCCCCGGATAAAGACGGCAAATTGGCCGATGTTGTACTGGGTTACGACACCCTCGAAGGCTATCTGAAAGGCGGCTCATACTACGGCTGCATCACTGGTCGCGTTGCCAACCGCATCGCCAAGGGGAAGTTCACCCTCGAAGGCAATGACTACACGCTGCCGGTGAACAACGGCCCGAACTCGCTGCACGGCGGCCTGCACGGCCTCGACAAGATGGTGTGGAAAGGCGAACCCAAGATCACGCCCACCGGACCGTCCGTCATTCTCACCCATACCAGCCCGGATGGTGCCGAGGGTTATCCCGGCACCGTGCAATGTACAGTTACCTACACTCTCACCGACGACGGCGGACTTCGCATCGACTACAAGGCCACCACCGACAAGCCCACCATCGTGAACCTCACCAACCACAGCTACTTCAACCTGGGCGGGCACGACTCCGGCACAATCCTCGACCACGAAATGAAGCTGGTTGCCGACAAGTATACCCCCGCCGACGATACGCTGATCCCCACCGGCAAGCTCGAGCCGGTGAAGGGCACGCCCTTCGATTTCACCACTGCCACGAAAATTGGCAGCAGGTTCAAGGAATTGAAGAACCCCATCGGCGGCTACGACCTCAACTACGTCCACGGCGACAAGCGCACGGTGAATCCCAAACTCGTGGCCACCGTCACCGACCCGAAGTCGGGCCGGGTGCTCGAAGTTTACACCACGGAACCGGGCATCCAGTTCTACACCGGCATCCACCTCGACGGCAAAGAAAAGGGCAAAGGCGGCGCGGCCTACCCGCAATCGGGAGCGTTCTGCCTCGAAGCGCAGTTCTTTCCGGACTCGCCGAACCACAAGGATTTCCCCAGCATCACGCTCAAGCCGGGCGAAGAGTATACTCAGACAACGATTTACAAGTTGAGTGTGAAGAAATAGCGGCTCCGATGTTCTCATCCCGATTTCATTTTTCCTCCCGGCGGTTCGGGTACTCTCGTGGTTACTCAATACTCACGGCGGCTTCATGGCCGCCCGTGTAAACTACCCGAGTCACGCAACGTTTGCGGTACCCCTCCCCATTCTTTTTGGAAGAAACAGTCATGCGATTCCTTGCCACGATGATTTTCACAGCGGCTCTCGCCCTCCCGGCGTTGGCTCAACCCGGCCGCGGCGGCCCCGGCGGTCGCCCCGGTGAAGGCCAGAATTCCCAAGCGGAAGTCGAAAAGCTCAAACAAACGGTGAAAGAACTGGAAGCCAAGCTCAAGGCAGCCAAAGAAGGCAAAAAGGAAAAGGACGAAGAAAAGGACGAGAAGAAGGACAAGAAGGAAGAATCCAAGAAGCCCGAACCCAAGAAGGAAGAAGCCAAGAAGCCCGAACCTCAACGCGGCGAACAACGCGGTGAAGGCTTCCGCGGCCCGCCGATGGGCGGCTTCCAAGGTCGTGGCGGCCCCGGTGGCCCGATGGGCGGCGGCATGAACTTCCCCGGAATGAACAACCTCACCCCCGATGAACAAGCCACCTTCAGGAAACTCATGGCCAAGATGACCGGCCAAAGCCAAACCGAAGACCGCAAACCGGAACCTAAGCAACCGGACCGCAAGCCCGAAGGCTCGGCAGCGAAGAATCCAGCCCCGAAGCAACCGAACTTGGAAGAACGAATGGAACGCCTCGAAAAAATGATGCAGGAACTGATGCGCAGCCAACGCAGCCGGTAGAAATGATTGCGGAAGCAAGTTAGCCCCCGGTGCGGCTCACCTTCGGTGACCCTTTCACCGGGGGCTAAATGCTTGGATCAATCCATTTCAGCCCACATCTGGGGCTTCAACCAATACTCGGTCAATCTCGCTTCCGGCGAACCCGGCTCCGCTTTCCAATCGTAACTGTAACGCACCACCGGCGGCAAGCTCATCAGAATGCTCTCGACGCGGCCATTCGTTTTCAATCCGAAAATCGTTCCGCGATCGTAGATCAAATTGAATTCCACATACCGCCCCCGGCGGTACTCTTGGAATGCCCTTTGTTCCTCCGAATACGCCGCTTGCTTGCGGCGTTCGACGATCGGGCCGTACGCATCGAGGAACGAATCGGCTGCTTCCTTCACGAAGGCGAATGCCGATTCCATATCCCCGCCAGAATCGAAGTAATCGAAGAAGATCCCACCCACACCCCGACATTCCTGCCGGTGCGGGAGGTAGAAATAGGTATCGCATTCGTGCTTCAACTTGGCGTAGTTCACCAGCGGTTCATGCTTCGTACAAACCGTCTGCCAAGCCTTGTGGAAGTGAACTACGTCTTCGAGCACCGGGTAATACGGTGTGAGGTCGGAGCCACCGCCGAACCACGCCTTGTTGCCGTGGGTGAGGAAGCGGAAGTTGCCGTGAACCGTAGGCACGTGCGGATTGCGGGGGTGCAGCACCCAACTCACGCCCGTGGCTTGGAAAGCGAGGCCGTCGCCGGGCACCTGCTTGGCGAATTCCTGGGAGAACTCACCGAAGACTTCGGAGAAGTTCACGCCCGCTTTCTCGAACACCCCGCCGTTTTCGATCACCCGGGAACGCCCGCCGCCCCCTTCGGGGCGAATCCAAGTATCTTCGCGGAACCTCGCTTGGCCATCGTGGGCTTCGAGGCCCATGCAAAGGCGATCTTGGAAGCCGCGGAAGAATTCGACCGCCAGGGTGTGCATCAGTGTGGTCATGAAAGTCCCGAATTGATTTTTTGGCGATCAGTCATCTTCGCAATATGAAGACTAACCAGGGAGACACGGAGACACGGAGGAAATCCGATGAACTCTCTGTACTTTCTTCTGCCTTTACTCTCCGTGCTTCCGTGACTCCGTGGTTCAAATCAGGGTATCAAATGGCCATGCAACACAGCCCCGGATTCTTGAAGATCAGCACCGAAGCGAAAGCCAAGGTGAAAGAATGCACCGTGGCGGACGTGAAAGCCCGCTTGGCCGCGGGCGAGAAGTTCGCCCTCGTGGATGTGCGCGAGGAAAGCGAATTCGCTGCGGGGCATGCCGCGGGCGCCATGCACATTTCCAAAGGGGTAATGGAAAGAGATATCGAGAAGTTGATTCCCGATCCGGCGGCACCCATCGTGTTGTATTGCGGTGGCGGTTACCGTTCCGCACTCGCTGCGGTGAATCTGCAACAGATGGGCTACACCGATGTGATCAGTATGGATGGCGGTTGGAAGGCTTGGAACGATGCCGGGATGCCCGTGGAGAAGTAATTCGGATTCGATTTGTGCTGGCTCAATAGCGCCAGCCGAGATCCATGCTGAAGCGGTTCTGGAAAATGTCCTTTCGCCCGGCGATGCCGAACTCGAATACCATCCCCGCCGTCCAACGTTCGGTGAATCGCCAGCGGCCACCGACCGCCATCGTGAGCAGGTTGTTCCCCTTGGCGTTCGCACCGAAGTTCACGATGTCCCGTCCTTCAAAATTGAAATTCGGGTTCGAGCTGCCGTTGGTGGTCACGGAGAACCAGTTCATTTCGATGAGCGGGTAGAACTTGTGCATGTTCAAAATGTCCACGTCGACGTGGCCGCTGAGGTAGAAGTAGTCCGAGCGTTCCGAGTTCGTGCTGATGGCGTAGCCGCTCGTGGCCATGCCGTTCACCCGGCCCCAATCGGCTTCGAACAAACGCTGCGCCGCCGAGATGTAAGGTACGATCGAAAGCGAACCGGTATTCTGGTACACGCTCCCCGAACCCACGGGAATCTGGAAGATACCGCCCAAGCTCACCAGGGTTTGGCTATCCGGCCGGCGGATCAACTCGAACTTCGGCCCGAGGTGGATTTCCGCGAAGCCGGTGCCATCGCTGACGGAACTGCCACTGCCCGACGAAAGCGTTTGCAAGCCGAACTTTTGCAAGGTGACGGACCAACGTTCGGTGATGGCCAATCGCCCTTGCAACCCGAAGTAATTGGCGTTGCCGCCGTTGAAGGATTGGTTCCCCGTTGGGATGCCTTGGAACATCGCGATGCCGCGGACTTCCGTGAGCGAACGCGGATCTTCAAAGAGGAACGGGTTCGTGATCGGGCTGATGAAGCAATCGAACTCGCGTTCTTGGGCGAACCACTTGTGCCCGCCACCGCCCCTATTGCCGAAGGCTTCATCGAAGCCATCGCTGATCGAATCCCCCAATTGCTGGGATTTCCTCGGCGCGGTTCCCGAATCGGAATTCCACGGTCGGTCGGTGCGAACCAAGTCGCCGCGTTCGTTCTTTCGGAGTTTGCCGGCGCTCAGGTATTCGTAAGGATCGACCGCCGGTTTCGCGGGGGGCTTGGGCGAGCGCAAAGAATCTTGGAATTCGGTGCGGGTCACGCTCCCCTCGAATGGGATCGGTTCGAGCCATGCGGCTCGCAATCCATTCGATCGAACCGGTTCCGCCGGTGCGGATTCGGAACGTGGCATGGGTGCCGGAAGGGGCGTTTGAACGTCGTGAGGAAGATCGACCCCCGATTGGGTGGGGCCGGGCTTGGCTTGCACCGGTTCGAGGAGAACCGACGCGGGATCGGGGGGCGCGAGCGAGTTCGGAGCCAGTGGTTGCCCGTCGGCGCGAGCCGCAGCGAACACCGCGAAGGTGAACGCGAGCATCAACGCTTTCCGGGCCGAGGCCATGGCCGAGCGCCCTCCTTGACGCGCACACCTCCGGACGGCGGGGGACCTCATCCGGATACCGACCCCGCGCGATCCTGCGCGGAAGGAGAACAACGCGAACGCCATTCTCCACAGCTCTCTTATCGGCAATCCTCGCACTTTTCGGCAGTGTCGGTGGTGCACCAAGTTGGAATACTGCAAATCGCTGGGGCGAGGAACGCGTAAACCTTGCCCAGTTTATCTGAGAGGTTGCGCTGTGCGGGCGGGTAGCGTTGTTGCAAATTTGTTACCGAACAGCTGGGAGCGTACCGTTCTCCCGGTTTTGCCGCATCCGACGATTCCGCGTGCGGTATTCCTCGGCGATCTTTCCCGGCATGGCTTTGCATTGGCCCGACCGTATTGTTAAACTGGGGAGTATATTTGGATCGTGTCGGCCGTTCCGCCCTCGCATCCTCCGCTACGAACCTACAATCGGATTCTTCCACATGATCCGCACGATTCTCGCCTTTGCGGGCCTGATCCTCGCGTGCCCATTCTCCCAGGCCCAAGAGCCGATCCGCTTTCCGCGCACCCCGGACATCTCTCCGGATGGCAAACAGATCGCTTTCAGCTACCTCGGCGACATCTACACCGTCGAAGCCATCGGAGGCGTCGCCCGCCCAGTCACGATGCACGAAGCCCACGATTACAACCCCGTGTACAGCCCCGATGGCCGGCAGATCGCGTTCAGCTCGAACCGCCACGGCGGATACGATGTGTTCGTGGTGCCCAGGCAAGGGGGCAAGCCGAAACGCCTCACCTTCGATTCCGGGGCCGACATCGTATCCGGTTGGACGCCCGACGGTCAAAGCATCGTCTTCAGTTCTACGCGGACGGCTTCGTTCCCGCCGATGCCCGAGATTTACTCGGTTCCCGTCGAGGGCGGCGCCGTCAAGAAGCACCGTTTCTTCGAAGCCAAGGATGTGACGTACAGCCCTGTGGGGAACAAAGTCGCGTTCGTTCGCGGCCCCGGAACTTGGTACCGCCGCGGTTACCACGGTAGCAGTAACGACGACATCTACCTCGCCAGCGTCGACGGCAACACCACCAAGCGTTTGACCGCGTTCGACGGGCAAGATACCTCGCCGATGTTCTCCCCCGATGGCAAGAAACTCTTCTACGTGACGGAACAAGGTTTCGCCAAGGGGTGCGCGAACATCGTCTGCCAGCCGATCGATGGCCTCACCGCCGTGGGCGAACCGAAGGCGATCACGAACCACACCGACGATATGGTTCGCAAGGCCCGCATCAGCGGCAACGGCGAATGGATCGTCTACGAATGCGGCGGCGACCTCTGGGTGACGAACACCCGCAGCGGCAACGGCCGCAAAGTGGCTATCGAAGTTCACGCCGACGACAAATCGAACACCGAACGCACCGCCACGTTCACCCGCGATGCCACCGCCTACGCCCTCTCGCCGGACGAAAGCCACGCCGTGCTCGTCATCCACGGGCAACTCTTCCTCACCAAGGTTCCCACCGGCGGCAAGTGCATCCGCCTCACGCAGCACGCCTTCGCCGATAGCAATCCTTCGTTCTCGCCCGACGGGAAGAAGATTCTCTTCAGCTCGGATCGCAGCGGCGTGGAAGAACTGTACATGCTCGAATCGGACGACCCCGAGAACGCCGATCTCGCCAAGGCCCACAAGTTCAAAACCGTGCAACTCACCAAGACTCCGGCGGAAGAACTGGGGGCCTCGTTCATCCCCAAGAGCGAACGGATCGGCTTCCTCCGGCAGGGGCAACTCTGGACGATGAAAGCCGATGGCAGCGATCAGAAGGTGCTCATCGCCGAACGCAAGGTGAGCGATTACGAATGGTCGCCCGATGGTAAGTATGTGGCCTACAGCCGCACCGACGGCAACTTCGCCTCCGAAGTGTACATCGCGCCGATGGACGGCAAAACCAAACCGGTGAACGTGAGCCGGTACGCGATTTACAATTCGGATATCAGTTGGGGCGGATCGAAGATCGCCTTCGTGAGCCAACGCAAGGGCGTGTTCAGCATGCATGTGCTGAGCTTGCAAAAGCCGGTGCAAGACGGGCCGAAGCCTCCGGAAGTGGAAATCGATTGGGACGACCTCCACTTGCGGGTCGAACGGATTTCGCTCATGCCCGCCGATTCCGGCGTGATCTCCATCGATGGCGGTTTGGTCGCGTTCCGTTCGACCGGTTCCGATGGCGGCGATCTGTGGGTCGTCACCAGCGATGGCAAAGCCCTCACGCGGATCACCACCGGCGGCCAAGCCCCCCGGTACATCCGCTGGTCCAAGCGCGCAGCGGGCACCATCTTTTTCCTCAACGGCAACGGTGAACTGCGTTCCGCCAGCGCCAAGCCCGGCGCAACTTCGGCGGAACCGGCGAAGATCCCTTTCCAAGCCAAGCTCACCATCCACCGCGATGAGGAGTTCGCCGAAATGTTCGCCCAAGCGTGGCGCGCCCTCTCGGATAACTTCTACGACCCCCAATACCACGGCGCCGATTGGAACGCGGTGAAAGCCAAGTACACGCCGATGGTGGCCCACTGCAGCACCCGCGAAGACCTCTACGCCCTCGTGAGCCTGATGCTCGGCGAACTCAACGCTTCGCACCTCGGCATCAGCGGCAAGCTCTCCGCGCCCGATGAAAGCACCGCCGACCTCGGATTGCTCTACGACGATACCTTCGCCGGCCCCGGTTTGAAAATCGCCGAAGTCTTAAAAGGCGGCCCCGCCGACAAACGTGGTTTGAACATTAAGCCCGGCGACGTGATCGCCCAGATCGACCGCGTTCCGCTCACCCCGCAAACGAACGTATCGAAGTTGCTCAACAACCGCAGCGGCGATAGCGTGAGCCTCACGTTGGAATCGGGCCCGGTGGGCATGCGAACCGCCCGCAAAGTGAATATCATCGCCGTGCCCCGCGATCGCATTTCGCAATTGATGCACGACCGTTGGGTTGCGAAGAACGCCGAGGAAGTGTCCAAACAATCGAACGGCAAACTCGGTTACGTCCACATTCCCAGCATGGACGACGCCGGGTTGGAAGTGTTCATGCGGAGCCTCTACTCGGACAACTTCGACAAAGACGGTTTGATTATCGACGTCCGCTACAACGGCGGCGGCTTCACCCACGATCAAGTGATCAACTACCTCACCGGTAAGGAACACACGCTCTTCCGCCAACGCGACGGCGGCGAAGGATTCGTGCTCCGGAACTTCGATCGCAAGTACGCCAAGCCGGTCACGGTGCTCATCAACAACCGCAGCTACTCGGACGCCGAGATTTTCCCGCACGCTTTCCGCGCTTCGGGCCTCGGCAAAGTGGTCGGCCAAGCCACCGGCGGCTTGGTCATCGGCACGGGCAGCACCCGCCTCGTCGATGGCTCGCAGTTCCGCATCCCCCGCATCGGAGTGTTCACCAACAAGGGCGAGAACATGGACAAAGTCGGCGTGAAGCCCGATTTCCCCGTCGAAATCACCCCGGACGATTGGAAGAACGGGGTCGATTCGCAGTTGAACAAAGCGGTAGAAGTGGTGGGCGCGGAAGTGGCCGCGAAGAAAAAGGCCAACACCGCGAGCGGCACGAAGGACACCAAACCCGCCCCCGGTGGGGAGTGATCGACGATCTGAGGCTGAAGCGTGAGCGAAGCTGTGCTTCCCGATTCCCCGTGAATGATGCTTCAGTGATTCGATACCACCACGAACAAGGATGTTCAAAATGAGCATGGTTCACGAATTCAAGAAGTTCATTCTCCGCGGCAACGTCGTCGATCTCGCCGTGGGGATCGTGATCGGTGCGGCGTTCACCAAGATCGTCGATTCGTTGGTGAAAGACATCTTCATGCCGGTGATCGGCCTGATCACAGGCGGTTTCAACGTGGCCGGGGTCACCGTCGGATACAAGGATGCCCAACTCGGGGTGGGAAACCTCACCCAGAATATAATCACGTTCGTGATTGTCGGCTTCTGTATGTTCCTAGTGGTGAAGGGCATGAACATGTTGTCCAAGAAAGAAGAAGTCGCACCCACGCCGATGCCGCCGACACCGAGCGAAGCACTCCTCACCGAAATCCGGGATTTACTTAAAGTGAAACCGTAAACGAAAATACCCCGGGACGATGTCCCGGGGCTTTCGTGTGGCGGACTCAAAAGCCCCGGG
>JBBQWA010000075.1:0-15567 GCA_038211045.1 Gemmatales bacterium | reverse complement strand
ACCGCCCCTTCGGGGGTCATCCCCTCCACGAGCACCATGCTCTCGGCGGGTGGGCGGGCGATGACCCAATCCGGATACGCCCGGTGGAACAGTTCCGGCTTCACCGAACCGCGGGTTTGCCCATCCGGCCCCAATTCCGATTCCACGCTCCTTAGCGCGTGCATGCCCAAATCGAGCGGCATCGTGGCCCAACAGGCGGGCCGAGGCGCATCGCTCCATTTCGCGATCTTTGCTTTTGGGTCTTCCACGTTCGGCAACGGTCGCTTCGGGTCGGCCACCGGGTACGGCGCGGGCGGGGTGAACATCGCCTTCAAGTCGCCGAGTTGGCTCAGGTGGTCGAAGCCTTTGCCGAGGCGGTTGACCGGATCGGAGACCAACACCGGCGATTCTTTATCGACGAGAATCTCCGCGCTGCCACCGAATGCGTTTTCCCAAATCAGGGGCATCGTTTTAAACGGCTTCGCCGGGCCGATGGCCTTCTGCGCCGTCCACTCGCGATCCCCGTACACGGCGAGCGAACGCTCCACTTTCCCCACCCGCACGTTTACCTTCGCCTCGGTGGCACTTTTGCCCGCCGGTGCGTGGGCGCGGCCCAGCACGATCACCTCGAAAACCGCGTCCGTACGCGGGAGATCGTCTCTCGGCAGTAATCCCAACGGTGTGGGAATGTCCATCGGCAGCATCGGGTACGGCTTCTCGGTTTCGAAGTCGAACGGCCCGGAGGCATCGAACCGGTACGTCGCCTTCGCTGAAATCATCCCGTACCGCGCGGTCTTCCCTTCGATTTCCGAAACGAATAGTTTCGCCGGCACCGGCGTGGCATTCACGAGTTCCACGGTGTTCCTTTAGCTGTTCAGCTTGATGGTGGAACCGGTCATCTCGATGCCGGAGCCGCCGTTCTCGACGATCTTGCCGCCCTTCCATTCCGTGGTGGCACCGCCGCCAATGATCGCGACGAAGGTCGAACCGTCCAAGGTGATCTTCACGCCTTTGATATTGATGGTGCCGTCGCTGAGCATTTCGATGCTACTGCTGCCGGTGATCATGACGATTTTGCTTTTGGCGACACACTGGTAGAAGCCACCGGCATCGATGAAAGTACTGGCCGAGGTCTTGATCACGGCGTCGCCGGCATCGACGTTGACGAGGTGATTGCCCTTCGTCACGTGCGTTTTGTGTCCGGACTTATTGGTTTGCAGGTGCCCGGCGTCGTAAGTTTCGGTCGCGTCGCCCGCCACGTGGATCGTGGACGTCCCCGTTTGCACATCGTGGCTGTAAGTGCCGCTTTGAATGACGACGGACGTATCGCCCTTGATCGTGCTGGTGAATTTGCCGGCTTTGATCGTCTCGGTGTAATCCCCCTTCGAGACCGTAAAGGTGGTATCCCCGAACACGGTGGTGCTCATGGTGCCGGTGGTTTTCGTATCCGAGCCGGAGCTTTCCGCCGTGCTGCCGACGTTGATCGAGTGGACGTTCTCGACCGTGGTCATCATGTTGTTCTCGGCGTGAACCGAGATGAACTCCGCCCCCTTCTTATCCTCGAACTTGATCTCGTTGAAGTTCGCCGTGGTGCCTTGGGGGCTGCTGGTGGTCTTGATGCCGCTCTGCGTTTTGTTCTTGGGCAGATCGTAGATCGGCATGTTGTCCGGGTTCCACACGCTGCCGATGATCATGGGGCGATCCGGATCGCCTTCCTCGAATACTACGATCACTTCGTCGCCGATGCGCGGGATGAACTGGAAGCCCCATTGACGCCCGGCCCACTGTTGGGCCACGCGCACCCAGCAACTCGATTCGAGCTGCTCGCCGGGTTCGCGCGGATCCCAGCGGAACCGCACTTTCACCCGGCCGAATTTATCTGGCTCGATTTCCGCGCCCTCGGTTCCCGTAACCACGGCGGTGTGGGTGCCGGAGATCACGGGCCGGGGCGTGTTGTATTGCGATTTGAATTCCATCCCGGCGGGAATGCAGGTGAACGTGTTCGAGTATTTGAATTTCTTGGCATCGCTTTCCGCCAGGCCGAACGAGGCGGTATGTTCCACGGAAGTGACGGTGTAATCGCCGTCGGCGTCGAAGTGATCCTTCAGCGTGAAAATGAATCCGGGCGTGAGCCGGGCAACGGAGCTTTCCCCTTCGATGGTGAGCGAGAGTGCCTGAACCACGGCCATTTGCATACTGCTGATGCGCGAGGCGTCGTCGAAGACGTTACTCACGTCGTCGCGTTCGCCGCCGTTCTGATCGATGTCGTCGCGCCAATGGGCATAGCCGCCGGGGGTATCGAGGAACTTGGAGCGATCCCGATTGGCGACGGTGAGATCGTGGACGACCGTCCCGGCTTTGATGGAATCGAGGCCCAACGACAAACCGAGGAGCGGGTTATCGGTCCGCTGGAAATTGTGGTCGGTCAGCTCGACGGAGCCGAAATGCAGATCCTGGCTTTTCCGCCACGAGTGGATCACTTCGGAAATGCTGCTATCGTCGGACGCTTCGAATTCGAGGGTTTTGCCACCGGGTAGGTCGCGGTGTTTGGTTCGGCTATCCGATACGATCAATTCGGCTTTCGGGCCGGAGTGGTCGTAATAATAATACATGCCTTCATCTTCCATCAAGCGGCTGATGAAATCGAAGAACGATTCTCGGTAGAGCGTCAAGTAGTTCCGCGGAAAATACTTCTGCGTGAGTTCCATCACGTGCGTCTGGCGACCGTCGAGCAAGCCGAGCATCGTATTGATGAAATCGCCGGTGGTGGTTTGTTGCGCGATACCGGATTGTTGTCGGCGCGTCAGCAACCACAGCACCGGAGCCATCTTCGCGCGGTACACGATGAAGCGATCCGTTTTCCCCACTTGGGTGAAGCGGTTGACGATCCCGTGAATCTGACGAACGTTACCCCCGGTCATCTGGCATTCGACCTTCACCGGCTGCCCGAGTACTTTGTCGAAATCGAGCGGAGCGGTCTCTTCCGCAGCGATTTCGAGATCGAACTCGAAGAGTTCCGAGATCGCTTCGCGGCCGCGGAACGCGGTGAGCACGTAGGTATCGGTGGGGATCGTGCCGATAACGATTCGGATCGGGCGGTTGTCTTGTGAAATGGCCATGTGCGTTTTCCGGCTTCGAGGTTCTCCACGAAAGAGTATGCAGAATGCGGGATTCGTGCGGACAGTTCCCCGCAATTTTCCGGATTCAGAGGTTCCAACGGATTCCCCCTCCGTAGAACGACTGCCTGCCCGACGTCTCCACTCTGCTTTCCCTTTCCGAGGTTTTCGATGAAACGCCCAGCCTTGCTGTTGTTCGCGGCGAGCCTCTCGGCTTTCTCGTTCAGCCACGCCGTGGAAGACAAAACCCCGGCCGCCCCCACGGAAGCCGCCAAGAAACTCGGTGGCGACATCGACGGTTACCGCTTCGAATTCGCCTGCAAAATGATCCTGCCCGAGAATGCCAAGGCGGGCGACAACTGCGCCTCCGCCCTCGTAGCCGGCGATCCGAAGAAGACCGATCAATTCACGGCGGAGAAGACGTTCGGTGGCGAAAAGGGGAAGAAATACAAGGTCACGCTACGCTTCCGCGGCGTCGTCGAACCGATGATGTACAAGGAAGGCAAACAGGACGGCGATTACTTCTACATCGGCGGCGACGCGAACAATACCACTTACAACATTTACAAGATCACCATTTCGTCGCCGCCCTCGCACTATTACCTCAACCGGCAGGATAAAGTCGGCCACCGCGTGTTCACGATCGATTACACCAAAACAATCGAGATTGAAGGCGGCGCCAAGGTCACCTTCCACGGCGACGGCCAGAACGGATTGATGATCTCGAACGCAGCCAAACTCGTGGTGCCGGACGTGGCCCCGGCCCCCAAACCGTTCAACGGCCAATTCGTTCAAGTGAACGTGCTCGACGTGGTGGAAGTGAAATAAGTTTTGTTAGGCGGGCGGCAGCATTTGTCTTGCCCGCTCCCCTTGAGGGAGAGGGAAGTTTGCGCAGCGAACCGGGTGAGGGGTTCTTCGATACGTCGTTCACCCCTCTCCCCGCTTGTCGCTGCGCTCCAAGCAGCCTTCTCCCTCAAGGGCAGAGGGTAAAATAAGACTTGCCACTCGTCTTACGGGTGCCGCCACGCGGCGGCATCTTCCCCATCCAAGCGGAGCGTCAGGCATTTCGAGCTGCCGCCCGCTTTCAAGAATTCGTCCAACTCCACTTCGATCGACGTGTAGCCGTGCGCGGCCAAGCTCTCCGCGAGCCGGGGGCAGCGGCTGTTGTGAACGACCGACTTCCCGACGACCACGGCGTTGCAGCCGAACCGCGCGGCTTCCTCGGCGCACACGGGAACGAGTGTCGGCACGCTCGATTCCAGTACGCGGCGGCCGTAAGTATCGAAGGCTTCGGGGTGGTAGATCGCCACGCCGGGGGCGAGGGGGCAGAAGCAAGTATCGAGGTGATAGAAACGGGGATTCACCAATTCGAGGGGCAGCACGCGAACGGCGAGGCGTTGGGCGACCCATTGGTGCGAGAGTGCATCGGATCGGGTGCGGTACCCGGCGAAGAGTGATTCCCCGCAGAAGAGGGCATCCCCGGCCCCTTCGTGGTACATGCCTTCGGGGAAGCGTTCGACTTCGTACCCGTGCTCGGCGAACCAAGCCTCGAACACCGGCGATTCCTTCGCCCGCACTTCGTGTTTGAACCGGCTACTGAGAAACAGATTCTTGAACATCAGCCCGGCGTTGGCGGTGAACACGATATCGGGCAACCCGGGCTGCGGTTGCAGCGTTTCGATCTGAGCGCCCAAGGATTCCAAGGTTTCGCGCAGCTTGGCCCATTGGAGGAACGCGACGGCCCGCACCGCTCCGAGCGATCGGTTCATCCATGGGTTGATTTCGTACTCGATGCCGTAATGGTCGGGCGGGCACATCAGGATACGGGGGGTCATAGCGAAAGTCTCGGAGACCGATTCGATACGGACGGTGCGAAATGCCCAGCTCGCCGAAATCCCATCAAGCAAGCGAGGATTGGATTTACACCCTCTCGCCCGTTGGGGAGAGGGTAAAAACCCAATTGCCGCTCGCCTCACAAAATTCGCGACCGGGGAGGGTGAGAGAACGCTACGATAACCAACATTGTAACGAACGGAAAATGAATTCCTTGCACACTTCGCAAATCGACGGGAGCAATCGGATGGCGAGTATCCCTTCGAGCGATCCGGTGGAACACTTCGCCCGGCGATTTCAATCGGCTTGGCGGGAAGGCCGCCCGAACGTGATCGGGTTCGCTTCCGAGGCCCTCGGGCCGAGCGCGGGGAATCTGAGTTCCATCGATCGGTTGCGGGTTCTCGAAGCGCTCGCGGTCATCGATATGGTTTTCCGTTGGCGAACTTCCGCGCAATCGCACGAACCCCTCGATCGTTGGATCGCGGAAGATTACCTCCGATCGTTCCCCGAACTCCGCTCGAACCCCGATACGCCGCTCCGGTTGTTGATCGAGGAATTCCGGGTTCGCAACAAATGGGGGGACCGGCCGAAGGCCGCCGAGTTCGCCCGCGCCTACGCCCACCTCGAACCGGCGCTTTCCACGGCGTTGAAGGAAATCGAAACCGTGCTCGCTCCGGCTCCCGATCCGGCCACTGTCGATTTCGTTCCCGCTTCCGGAGCTTCGCAAGCGAGTACCAATCCGGCACCGGCGGAACCCTCGCGTTCCAAGAAAAGCCATGCGCCGCCCGGTTACGAACTCCTCGCCACGCTGGGCAAAGGTGGCATGGGCGTGGTCTACCGCGCCCGCGAAACCGCTCTCGGCCGCGAAGTGGCGCTGAAGATGATCGGGGCGGGCGGAGGCCGCGGCGGCGAGAAAGCCCGTGCCCGCTTTCGCACCGAGGCCAAGGCGGTCGCGGCGTTGCAGCACCCGAATATCGTACCGGTGTATGCCTTCGGAGAATCGGACGGCTATTTGTTTCTCACGATGGAACTCATGCCGGGGGGAAGCCTCTCCGGGGCCGCAGCGAGTTCACCGCAACAGCCGAAGATCGCCGCCGAGATGGTTCACGCCTTGGCCGAAGCGATGCAGTACGCCCACAGCCGCAACATCGTTCACCGGGATTTGAAGCCGGACAATGTGCTGCTGAATCGATCACCCACCGTACGCGGAACGGTGCCCACCGGCGCGATTCCTAAGATCGCCGATTTCGGGTTGGCCAAGGAGATGACTGCGGACGGCCACACCGTGGATGGCGATATCCTCGGAACCCCGGCCTATATGGCCCCCGAACAGGCGGCGGGGCGCGTGAACGAGATCGGGCCGCTCACCGATGTGTACGCCATGGGCGCGATCCTTTACGCCTTGCTCACCGGTCGGCCCCCGTTCCAAGGGCCGAGCCACCTCGAAACGATGAACTTGGTGTTGAACAACGAACCGACACCACCGCGTTCGCTTCAACCGGGTGTTCCCGCCGATTTGGAGAACATCGCGCTCAAATGCTTATCGAAGGAACGGAGCCGGCGTTACGGCAGTGCCGGGTTGCTGGCCGAGGATTTGAAACGCTTCCTCGAAGGCCGACCGGTTCTCGCCCGGCCGATCTCTAAAGCCGAGCGGTTCGTCAAGTTCTACCGCCGCAATCGCCGTGTGGTGCAACTCGGCACGCTGGCGATGGTGTTGCTGGTGACCGTGGCCGTCGTTTCGACGTTCGCTGCGGTGTCCTTGCGTAAATTGAATCGAGATTTGAGCAATCAGTTGTACGTCAACCAGATCGCGGTGGCGGGCGGAGAACTCCAAGAGCGCTACGATGTTCCCCTGGCCGAAGACAAACTCGCGGCGTGCGAACCGAAGCTGCGGGGCTGGGAATGGCGGCACTTAAACAGCCGACTCGATGGCGATGCCCCGGTGTTCCGCGCCCACGGTGCGGGCCTCTGGTGCGCCGTGCCGCACCCGAAGCTCCCCGAGGTGGCGAGTTGCGGCATCGATGGCGTCGTTCGCATTTGGGATGCTTCCACCGGCGCCGAGTTGGCGAATTTCGAAGGCCATCGCCGCGAGATTCCATCGGTGGGTTCGGTGAAGCCCGGCGATGTGGGCCGCGCGGCCGATCGCTTCCTCGAAACCGCCACGATGGGAATGGTCAGCCAGAACCCCTTCCCGGGCGTGCCGGATAACATCTCGCCGGTGCTCTGCGTGGCCTATAGCCCGGACGGCAACACGCTCGCTTCCGGCGGCCTCGACGTGAACTTGAAACAACCCGATCGTTCCGATGGTCGCGTGATGATCTGGCGGCGGAGCGACCGCCGTTTGGTGTGCCCGCCGATTCGTGCCCACGATGTTCTCGTCACCTCCATCGCCTTCAGCCCGGACGGTCGCACGCTGGCCACCACCGGCCTCGATGCCAAGCACACATGGAAACTGTGGGATGCCGAAACCGGGGCCGAAATCGCCACCGTGAGCGGGCACAAGGCATCCGTGAATACGGTGCGCTTTCGGCCCGACGGTAAGCGGATCGTCACGGCCAGCACCGATGGCACCGCCATCGAATGGGATGCGCAAACCCGGCAGGCGCTGCGGACCGTGGCCGATCACAAAGCCCCCATCCGAGATGCCAGCTACAGCGGGGATGGCGAACGCATCGCCACCGCCGGGATGGATGGCACAGTGCGCATCGCACGCACCGATGGCAAAGGCGAACCGCTGATCCTCGCCGGGCACACCGGCGCCGCCCTCGGCGTCGGCTTCCACCCCGATCCGAAGGACGCGCGACTGGCTTCCACCGGGGTCGATCGCACGATCCGCATTTGGAACTCGGAAACGGGCCGCGAAATGCTCACGCTCCGCGGGCACACCAACATCGTTTGGCGGGTCGAATTCGATACCGCCGGGCGCCGGTTGACTTCCGCGAGTTTCGATGGCACCGCCCGCGTTTGGGATGCCGATCCCGCCGCGGGTCAAGCTCGCCCCGGTGAAACGGAACTCCCCGGCCACACCGACCGAGTGAACAGCCTCGCTTACGCCAAAGATGGCACGCTCCTCAGCGGCGGCTATGATCGCACGCCCCGGCTTTGGCCCGCCGGTTCCAAAACCTCGGTGGCGCTCGAAGGGCACACCGGCCCCGTTTGGGGCGTGGCTTTCAGCCCGGACGGCCTCACCGCCGCGACCGCCGGATGGGATAACACCGTGCGACTCTGGCAAGTTCCCAGCGGGAAACTCTTGAACACTCTCACGATGACCACGCCAGCGAATTGCGTGGCCTTCCACCCCACGCGCAACATCGTCGCGGCGGGGAGTTGGGATGGCGTCGTCGGCGTGTGGGATGTGGGCAGCGGCGCCCCGATCGAATGCCCAGCCCGCCATTTTCTCCCCGTGTTCAGCCTTGCCTTCAGCCCGGACGGTCGCACCCTCGCCACGGCCAGCGGGGATCGCACCGTGAAATTCTGGGATACCGCGAAGTGGGATGCCCTCGGCGAGTTCCGCGGTTTCGAGGCCCTCGCCTACGGCGTCGCCTTCCGGCCAGATGGCAAACAGATCGCCGCGACCAGTTGGGATCGCACCGTTCGCGTCGCGGATTTCAACCGACTCGGAACCGCCACGGACACCGGCACCGGCATACTCGGCAAGTTCGGCGAACTCCTCCCGGGCAATCCGATTCCCATTCCGGGGAAGGATCGAGCGCTCACGTTGAACGCCCGCGTGCTCGCCGGACATACCGATCAGGTGTATGGCTTAGCGTACAGTGCCGATGGTCGCACACTCATCACCGGCAGTAACGATACCACCGTCCGCTTCTGGGATCCCAGTACGGGGAAGGAGAAAAGCCGGCGGATCTTCCGCGGAGCCGTGTGGGACATCGCTTTGGCCCCCAACGGCTCGGATTTGGCCGTGGCCGTATGGAATCCGCGCTCACGGTTGCGCATCGTGGTTCCCGATAAGTGATCTTGCTTGGCGAATGTTACTATCAAATGCGAAGTGCTGAAAGCTGTTGGCTATTTCACTAACAGCCGTGCGGTGAATAACTACTACTCGTTAGCAGACAGTCATTAGAAGTCGGATTGCGGTAGCCTGCCGAAGTTTCTTGCTAAATGTTAACAGCCAAAGGCTGTTGGCTATTCTAATAGTTGCCACAGTGAAAATAACGTCGAGTTTTTAGTAGAGAGTCGTACCCCTTTTGGGTACAACTCGAGCCGCGTTCGCGTTCGGCACGGAGATTGCGGAACATCTTTCACCTCCCGATCTGGGCGGCTCGCTGCTCCCAGCGAGAGGAATATTCTTTTTGGAGGATTACAGATGTCGAAAATCTCCGATGCGGGCAATGCCGTCGTCGATGGTGCCAAAACCGTCGGCAATAAAATTGCCGAGGGCGCCGGCCAAGCGACCGAGTGGGTCAAAGAAAAGACCGGAATGACAACCGTCAAAGAGCGAATGGATGTCATCGCTTCCTGCGGCAAGAAGATCGGCGTGGTCGATCACATCGAAGGCGGCGCGATCAAGCTCACCCGCAACGACAGTCCCGATGGGCAACATCATTTCATTCCGATGGATTGGGTGAAATCCGTGGACAAAGAAGTCCATTTGAAGAAGAACTCGGTGGAAACGGAATCGCAATGGAAATCGGACGCATCTTCCTGCGGATGCGGCGCCTAATTGGTGGCAAGGAATCCATTCTGCTTCCACGGAGGGCGATCGCGAGACTTCGTGGTCGCGCCTCCATTGTTCCAATTCTCACCTTCCGAAGTCATTTCATGAACCCCTTCTTTCAAAATCGAATTGAACCCCCGGCATTGATCCCTACGGGCGGGGTCGTTCTCGCGCCGCTCGAGTATCCGCCGCTCCGTGTAATGGTCGTCGACGACAATCGAGACGCCGCGGATTCCTTGGGGAAGCTCTTTACCATGGTCGGCTTCACCACTCGCGTTCACCATTGCCCCGTCGAAGCGCTCGCGGATGCCGAAGAGTTCTTGCCGGAAGCCTGCATCCTCGATCTAACCATGCCCAAGATGGATGGCTGCGAATTGGCCAAGGCCCTCCGCCTGCAACGCCCTTTGACAGAACCCCTCTTGCTCGTCGCGGTGACGGCATTAAGTGCGAAAGATCAAGTGGAACGAACCCGGGCCGCCGGCATGAATCGGCACATTGTCAAACCTGCCGACCCGCAAGAATTGTTGAATCTCCTTTTCGACTACGAACGCGCGTATCGTACATCCTCCGCTTCCAAAGATTGAATCTTCCGAGCCAAGGATTGCTCCAGCGGTTACTCTCCGCCATTTCGCCCAACGCTCCGCAATTTCTACTCTGCGCAGTGAACTGCTCAACGCCCATGAATCCCGTTGCTCAATAATTCCGCGCTCGCCCACAATTTCAGGCGATTCCATCGAATTCCCGGTCAATTCACGACATTTGTAAATTGGGCACAGCGGTTGCATAAATTGGTTTGTCTCAATCCTTCAAGCACTCGATTCGGGAGACTCTCATGTCTGTGCAAAAGAAACTCGAAGATGCCGCCGAAGCCGTTGGCGATGCCGCGAGCGAAGCTAAGGACAAAGTGGCTGCCGCGGCCGAGAAAGCCAAGGACAAGGTCGCGGAAGTCGCAGAGCAGGCCAAAGATGCCGCCAAGGATGTCAAAGACAAAGCCAAGAAGCAAATGAAATAACCCGGCGAACATCTCTCCGGCGTTCGATTTTTACTCTTCCAAAGGAACTGCACAATGAATCTCCGAGCAAACGCATTAGCAATCGCGATGGGTGCCACGTTCGCAACGTTCGGCGCCGGTTGCAACAAAAGCCCCGAAGGGGGTGTGAACGGGACGAACGACACGTTCAAAGTCTCCGCTCCCATTGTGCCGACAATGATGAAACAAGGCGAAACCAAATCGATCACCGTTTCGCTCGATCGCGGCTCGGCCTTTCAACAAACCGTGAAATTGGTTGCGGAAACGCCCAAAGGTTTGAAGGCCGAAGTCAATCAGACCACTCTGAAACCTGCCGACCTCAAAGATGTGTCGGTGACGATCACCGTCGATAAAGACGCCGCACTCGGCGATCACACCGTGAAGATCACCGCGACCCCGGAAAAGGGGAACGCGACCTCGGTCGACATCGTGGTGAAGGTCAGCGAAGGCCCGAAGTAAACGTTCCACCTGCACATTCACACTCAAACGGAGAATACCATGTTACGCTGGGCACTTATGTTCTTGGTCATCGCGCTCATCGCGGCCTTCATGGGCTTCGGAGCTTTGGCCGGAACAGCCGCGTGGGCGGCCAAAATTACCTTCTTTGTGTTCCTCATCCTCTTCGCCGTCTCGCTCATATCGGGCCGGCGCTCGCCGGGCGTGATCCCCTAGGGAACGCCGTCCTATCGTGCGGGGCGGGACATTCTCGCCTCGCACTGCGGACGTATGAATCAGGATTCATCGAAACCATTGGTAGGAGATATTCATGACCGCTCCAATGCTCATTCCAACGAACTCCCCGGTCACGTTGGACGTCGATCCGAAAATGCAACTGGAGCAACGGCTCCGCCACGTGATCGATCAAGGTTCGGCATCCATCACCGAACGAATCGAAGAACTCCGCTCCGAGCGGAACTCGAGCCGCATCGCGAGAATCCTCACGGCGGCCATGGTTCTGGCCGGGGTGGGGTTGGGTTATTTCTTGAATTCGTGGGGAGCGATGATCGCAGTTATCGGCGTTGCGGCATTGTTTCAATTCGCGCTGCGTCGAACCCCATTCGTGCAAACCTGCTTTCTCCGATTCGGCTTCCGCTCGCGGGTCGAGATCGAGCAAGAAGTTACAGCGTTGCGTGTTTTGCGGGGCGATTTCGCCAATTTGCCGAAGGCCGACCACATCGAAGATCGAGAGGCCCTCGGACGGATGGAGAACGAAGGCGGCCCGGATCCAACTGATGATCACGAAGTGGTGAAACGGGACGCCCGCGAAGCGGTTCAAGAAATCGTCGAGGCGGTTCGCACGTGATTCCAGTGGGTTTTGGAAGCGAAACCCCGCTGGGATTTTTTCGAGAGTATCCATCCGGAGAACCAACATGGTCACCGCACAACGCACCGCCGATACCACGATTCCCGGAGCAGCGCCGTCCCTCACGGAACTCGCGTCGGGAATTTTGGACGACGCCCAGCGATTGCTCCACCAGCAAATCAGCCTGTTCCGCGCCGAAATCGCGGCGGATCTCCGCCGTACGCGCTATGTCGCCCAATGCTTCGGCATCGGTATCCTGTTCGTCGCGTTCAGCGCCGCGATGTTGCTCGTCGCGGGGGTTCACGCCCTGGCGCAGTTCGCCGCGTGGCCCATGTGGGCCGCTTGGCTTACCGTCGGCGGCGTCACCCTGTTGATCGGCCTCGTTTCCATCATTGTGGGTTCCCGCATCTTGGCTTCCTACAACCCGCTTCCCGATAAATCGTTCAACGCCATCCAGGAGAATGTGTCATGTCTGATCAATCACCAGAAGTGATCGAGTTGCAAATGAGCGATACTCGGGAATCGTTGACGCAGAAGATCAACGCCTTGGAAACGCATGTGGTGGATACGCTCCACAACGCAACGAGTACCGTTTCCGATCTTTTGGATTCCGCCAAGACGGTCGTACCCGATACGGTTGCGGATATGAAGGAAGCGGTCTCGGAACAAGTGAATACAACCTTCAACGTTACCCAGCATACCAAGGATAAACCTTGGGCGATGGTGGGCGGTTCGGCCGCACTCGGGTTCATCGTGGGTATGTGGTTGTTCCGCCGTGGCGGGCAAGCGATGGCCCCGAGCCGATCGAGAACACAAGCCGATCCTTTCCCGACGGCCGCACCGATGCCCGCAGCTTCTGCCCCAAGCGCCCCGAGCGCGCCGATCCGCTTACCCGGTTGGCTCGATCAAATTGTGGATAAGCTCGCGAGCAAGGTGAGCGAAGAAGTCCGCAAGCTCGGCGAAGTGGCCTTGGATACGGTTTCCACTTCGATCCAACATACGTTGGAGCACAGTGTACCCAAGCTTTTGGATACAACGGTGAATGCCGCCACTCGGGAACGCGAGCCGGTGCACGGCTCTCCCAGTGAGAACGGTTTTCACTCACGCATCTGATGAATTCACAACCAGCGGGGGCTTCCGTGAAGCAAAGATTGCGACGGATCGGAAAAATGCTGCTGGAAGCAGCCCGTGGTTTCCAGCGGCACAAAGCCCCCCGGCTCGGTGCCGCTTTGGCGTTTTACACCATCCTCTCGATCTCGCCGCTGTTGGTTCTCGTATTGGCGATCCTCGGCTTCGCCTTCGGCGAAGAGGCGGCCCGAGGTACGATCGCCCTTCAGATCGAGGGTTTGGTCGGAACTCAAGGCGCCAAGGCCATCGAAGGGCTGATTGCGAACGCCAACAAACCCTCGAGCGGATGGCTGGCAACGATCATCGGTTCCGCGGTGTTGCTTTTTGGCGCCAGCAGCCTATTCGTGGAATTGAAAAATATTCTCGATACCGTTTGGGAAACACCGCCGCAGCCGAGCAAAGGATGGGGTTTGCGGGCGTTGCTCTTCGAACGATTCCTAGCCTTCTCCGCGATTTGCGGCTTGGCATTTCTGATGTTGGTATCCCTCGTCTTCAGTGCGGTACTCAACGCCATCGAGGATCGCATCGTCAGTTCCGCCGATGTGGAATTCCTGTTCGCCCGCATCGCGAATCTCACCATTTCTTTCGCGGTCACGTTCGGTCTTTTCGCCATGATCTTCAAGTTGTTGCCCACGGTACGCCCGAGGTGGTCGAATGTCTGGTTCGGCAGTCTGGCCACTACGGTGCTCTTTTTCGTGGGCAAAACGCTGATCGGAATCTACTTGGGCCGGGCGGCGATCGGCTCTTCGTACGGCGCGGCAGGTTCGCTGGTGGTGCTGCTGGTGTGGGTGTATTACTCCACGCAGATCCTGTTGTACGGTGCCGAACTCACCCACGTTTCCGATATGGTTCTCCGCCCGGAAACCAAAACCGATACCTCCGCTTGATCGTCGGAATCCGATTCGTCCGGCTTCCGATATGATACCGCCATGCTGAAGCTCACCGATCTCCGCGAAATTCTGCACTACGTTCCGCGGTTCCGCGACCGCGTGTTCGTAATCGCCATCGACGGCGCCGTCGTCGAAGACGATAACTTCCCCAACCTGCTCCTCGATATCGCGTTGCTCCGCAGCCTGAGCGTGAGGGTGGCGCTCGTGCACGGGGCCGCATTCCAAATCGAACGCTTCGCCAAAATGGCGAACGTGGTACCGACCAACCTCGACGGCATCGGCATCACCGATGAACCAACGCTGCAAGTGGCCATCACCGCCGCCAACCGCGTTTCGCACGAAATCCTCGAAGGCCTCAGCGCCAACGACCTTCGCGGCGCCTGCCCCAATGCGCTCGTCGCCCACCCGGCGGGAATCCTCGGCGGCGTCGATCGGCTGTTCACCGGGCGCGTCGAGCGCGTCGATACCGTGCTCCTCCACGCCCTCTTGGAACGGGACATCATCCCGGTGATTCCGCCCATCGGGTGCGACGGCGTGGGCCGTTCGTACCGCTTGAACTCCGATGCGGTGGCCGTGGAAATCGCCAAGGCGCTCAACGCGGTGAAGCTCGTGTACATCTGCACGGAGACGGCCATCCGCGATGGAAAGGGTGCCGCCCGACAATTCACGGTGCAGGAAGCCGATGCCTACCTCAAGAAATCGTCGAAGGATTTGCACCCGAACACGGCCACGAAAATGACGCACGCCGTGCGTGCCGGCAAAGAGGGGATCGAACGCATTCACATCATCGATGGCCGCGAACAGGAAGGGTTGCTGGGCGAAGTGTTCAGCAACGAGGGCATCGGCACGCTGGTGTACACCAACGAATATCAGGCGATCCGACCGGCGCTGAAGAAGGACGTGCGCGCCGTGTACAACCTCATTCAACAGGGCATCCATGCCGAGGAGTTGGTGAAGCGCACCCGGGCGGACATCGAAAAGCAGATCGCCGACTTCTTCATCTTCGAGGTGGATAAGAACACTATCGCCTGCGGCGCGATGACGGCGTACCCCGAACAGAACGTGGCCGAACTCGCCTGCGTGTACGTCGATTCCCGGCACGAGAACCAAGGCATCGGCGGCAAGATGGTCGCGTTCATCGAAGCCCAAGCCCGCGCGCGCGGCTTCAAGCGGTTGTTCTGCCTCAGCACGCAGGCCATCAACTACTTCATTCAAAAAGGCGGCTTCACCCTCGGCACCCCGAACGACCTGCCGCCCACCCGCCGCGAAGCCTACGACCGCAGCAACCGCCGCTCCCAGGTACTGGTGAAGGAGCTGGGGTGAAAAAGACCAAGCCGACACCCGCACCGGCGACCACGCCCCTATTGTTCAGTGGGAGCGGCAGCTCGCGCATGCAGCGCGAACTGATCTCGCCGCATATCCTTACGAACGAATCCTTGCTGGCAAAGTACGACGGGCCGGAGCGCGACCGGGCCTACGAGATCGTGAAGAAGTGGGCCGAGATGGAGAAAAACGGGCAGATGGCCCGCATGAACGAGACCGCGCTCGACGCCGAGTACCTGAACGACATCTTCGGCATCGCCCTCGGCTACACCTCGTCGCAAGACAATCCA
>JBBQWA010000074.1:0-15676 GCA_038211045.1 Gemmatales bacterium | reverse complement strand
CTGGGCGGGGCAACGGTGGGTCTACCCGTGGATATTGATTGTCGCTGCGTTTTTGATGGCGGCGTTGTTGAAGGGTGACCGAGTATTCGGCCCGATGGTATTCGTCGGTGTGCTCGCAGGATTTCTATTTGCCATTCAAATGCTTGCACCACCTAAACGGTTTCCCCGCCGAACAATCTCATGTATCCTCTCTTCAGCAGCGTTGTTCGCGGCGGCGCACTCGGCCGTGTGGCCGACGCCGATCCCGCTGTTCGTGCTCGCCTGTGGCTTGGGGTACCTCACGGCCCGCACGCGGAGCATCATCCCCGCGATCGTCGTCCACGGCTTGTTCAACGCGGTATCGTTCGTCATGTTGTGCCGGGGTTCAGCGTTGTGAAAGCACTTGACGATACACCTCGGCGGTGCCGAGCGCACAGCTTTCCCAAGTGTATTCCTTGGCGTGTTCGATGCCGCCGACCCGCAATTGTTGAAGGTACTCGTCGTCGGTTGCGGCGGTAAGCATCACTGAGCGCCATGCGGCGAGATCATTTGCCTCGATCAATTTCGCGTGCCCGGCGAGCACTTCCTGCAACGCGGGATCGGTCGAAGCCAGCACGGCGCCACCGCAGGCCAGCATTTCCAAGGGTGGCAGGCCGAAGCCTTCGTAATGGGATGGGTACAGCAGCACACGAGCCGCGGCGTACAAGATGGGCAACTCCGCATCCGAAACATATCCGAGATGGCGGATGCTCGCGGCTTCGCCGTGCGCCTCGAAGAATTCGCGCTCGGCTTCGGAACGCCAGCCCCACGGCCCCGCAAGAACGAGCGGGCAATGCGAGCGAACCTCCGGCGGCAGATCGGCAAACGCCCGCATGGCCATCAGCAGGTTCTTCCGCGGTTCGACCGTGCCGACGCAGAGGAAGAATCGTTCGGGGAGTTCGTGCTTCTTGCGGAACTCCGCGATGGCGGCCAAGGATTGGGGCTGAAACTGCGGCCCGATGCCGATGGGCACCGCCGTGACTTTTTCCGCGGAGATGCCGAGTTCGCCGATCACTTCTTGCCGCACGGCTTCGGTATCGGTGATGATGTGGGCCGCGCGTTGTAGGCCGGGAAGGAAGGCCTTTTCGTGGTTCTTCACGCGGTACGCCGGGTGCCATTGCGGGAACCGCACCACCGAAAGATCGTGAACCGTGACGACCGTGGGCAAGTGGCTTTTGAACGGAACGAAGTTCGGCTCGTGGTAAAAGTCGAAGCGGAATGCTCGGGTATACGCCGCGAAGTGCCAGGGCAGTGCCGCGAGGGCTAACTGCTCCGCCAACGATTTCAGCCGTTTTCGTTGGAGTTCGGGCTTCAGCCCGTCTATTCCGTACTTCGGCTTGTTCGAAGACGGGCTGAAGCCCGGACTCCAACCAAGCACCCCGGGATACATCGAACAATCCATCCCCGGCAACTTCCGCAGTGCTTCGTACAACTCGGCGGTGTAGTGCCCTACGCCGGTTTTCGGCTTCAACGTGATCAATCCGTTCAACACCACCCGCATATCATGCCGCCTCGCAATAGCCGCCGACGTGGACAGTCTCTCGCAGTCCCGAGTGCCCACGGTACGCGGCGATCACTTCCTCGGCTTCGCCAAACATTTCGATTCGCCCCTGTTGCAACCAGATTGCTTTCTCGCACATCGCGGGCAGAGCGTCTAGGTCGTGGCTCGCCAGCACCATGAGCCGGGCTGCCTTCATCATCTGCCGCATGCGTTCGCGGGCCTTGATCTGGAATGCCAGGTCGCCGACGCCGAGAACTTCGTCGATCAGCAGTATTTCCGGGTTCGCGGCCGTGGCGATGGCGAACGCGAGCCGCACCCTCATCCCGGCAGAATAGGCCCGCAACGGCACGTTGAGGAATTCACCGAGTTCGCTGAACGCCGCGATTTCCAGCATCTTGGCGTTCACTTCGCGGGGCGATTCGCCTTGCAGGTAAGAGCGGTAACGGATGTTGTCCCAACCGTTGGCTTCTTCCTCGAAGCCGAGGGTGATATCGAAAAGCGACGAGATTCGCCCCGTCACGCGGCGGTTGCCGGAGGTCGGTGGATATATTCCGGCGATGAGTTTCAACAGGGTGCTTTTGCCGGCACCGTTATGGCCGATGATTCCGATGCGGTCGCCGTCGCCGGCGGTGAAATCGATGTTGTGCAGTGCTCGAACTGTGAGTGTGTTCGCGGCGGATCGCAGGAACATTCCGCGGAGGAGGTATTCCTTCAGCGTGACGGACGCGGTCTTGCGAACGTGGAATTCAACGCTGGCGTTTTGGAGTTCGATGAGGGCCATGGTTTTTTTCAGAGCCGGAAGATCAGACGCTTTTCGTACCGCAAAATCGTGGCGTTGGCGAGGCCAAACGCACCGAGCGTGGCGAGTACGCAGAAGGCGTACCGCTCCGCCGAGGGGATCGTTCCCGCGATCAGCGGTTCGCGGAGGATTTCGAGGAATGCGCAGAACGGATTGCAATCCGCAAGCCAGGCGAAGCCTTGCAAATTGTGCCGCGGGTAGACGATGGGTGTGAGGAAGAACAGCCCTTGGGCCGCGAGTTCCACAATGTGCGCAACATCGTTGAAGTAGATCGTGGCGAAAGCCAACACTGTGGCCAAAGACCATGCGAAGACCGCCGCGAGGAAGATCGCGGGAACGATCGCAGTTGCCGAGGCGTGCAAACCACCGGGCACGACGACCGCGGTGAGCGCCGCGATCATTCCTAGGCCGATGAGCAGGTGCGTGAGGTTCGAGAGCACCACCCGCAGCGGATAGATGCCGTAGGGCAGGGGGCACTGTCGGATATACGGTTCATGGACGAGAAAAGTCTTGCACCCCTGCACGCAACTGTTCTTCAAGAACTCCCACACCGCCAGCCCGGCGAGCGTGTTCGGTATGTACGTCCGCCACCAGTTTTCATCCCCGGCGGGGGCCAAGCTGCGGAAAACGAGGAAAAATATTCCCGTCATGGCGAGCGGATACAAGAGCGACCATCCGACGCCCAAAACCGAACGACGGTAGCGCGTGAGCATGTCCATTCGCACGAGCGAAAGCCAGAAATGGCGGTACTTCCAAATGGCGGTGAACTGCTGCAACTCCGCGCCCCAGTGGTGGTTCGACGCCCCGCCGGAAACCGGCTCGTGGACAGCGTAGCCTTTTCAACGGAACGTCGGAAGTGCAACTTTTCGCGCATCCAGCTGCGCGCTCGCTTGTAGTTTGGCAAGCGCGAAATCGGAATATTATCGGAATTTCACACATTGCCCCTTGCGCAATCGGACTTGCGCAACTATTTATGGTGGTGTAGAGTTGACGTGCGGAAGGATTCTGATCAACGGGAGGATGCCATGACTTGGGACGACATCTGGACGGGAGATAGCCTGCAAAAACTCTCCGAAATCGAGCCGGGCAGCATCGATCTCGCATTCGCCGATCCGCCCTTCAACATCGGTTACCAGTACGACGTGTACGACGACAAACGGGCCAAGCAGGATTATCTCGCCTGGACGGAGAAGTGGCTCTCGGCGGTGAAAAAGACGCTGAAGCCGAACGGCTCTTTCTTCCTCGCCATCGGCGACGAGTACGCCGCGGAGATGAAAGTGCGGCTCGATGCCCTGGGCATGACCCTGCGGAACTGGATCATCTGGCACTACACCTTCGGGGTGAGCTGCACCAAGAAGTTCAACCGCAGCCACGCCCACATCTTCTACTACGTGAACGATCCGAAGAAGTTCACGTTCAACCCGGACGACATCCGGGTGCCCTCGGCTCGCCAGACCACTTACGCCGACGCCCGCGCCAACCCGGCGGGCAAGCTCCCGGACGATACTTGGGTGCTGCGGCCGCAAGATTCGGAAGAACATTTCTCCAGCGAAAAGGACACTTGGTATATCCCCCGGGTTTGCGGGACGTTCAAGGAAAGAACCGGACACCCTTGCCAGATGCCGGAAGCGGTACTGGAGCGGATTATAAGGGTGGCCAGCAACCCGGGGGATACTGTATTGGACCCGTTCGCGGGCAGCGGCACGACGGTGGCCGTGGCGAAGCGGCTCCGCCGCCGCTATCTCGGCATCGAGCTATCGACCGACTACGCCGAGGCGATCCGCGAACGGCTGGCGACGGTGAAACCGGAGTTCAAACCGGAGCCGCCGAAGCCGAAGTTGAGCATCCCCCGTGGGCCGGGTCGGAAGCGAACGATGGCCGCGGGCTTCAAGCCGCGGTAGATCGAAGAAATTTGCCACAGAAACACAGAGGGCACGGAGAAGGCGAAGAGAGAATGGAAAAACTCTCTTCGTCTTCTCCGTGCTCTCTGTGGCAGACTGCTACTTCAACTTTTCGGAAGCGATCTGCTTCGCGAGTATCAGCGCCTCGCCGATTTTGCTCGCATCTTTCCCACCCGCTTGAGCCAAGTCGGGTTTGCCGCCGCCGGTGCCGCCGACGATGGCCGCGACTTGCTTCACGATCTCCCCGGCTTTCAATCCCTTGGCGATCAGGTCTTTCGTGAGTGCCGCAAGCACCGGCACTTTGCCATCCTCGGCGATCCAAGCAAAGACGATGAACGACGACGGGTGCTTCTGCCGCACGCGGTCGATCTGCATCCGCGCCGCATCGACCGTCGTTTCCGGCAACTGCCCGACGACGATCTTCGCCCCGCCGATTTCGGCGGCCTCCGCGAGCAGTGCATCCACGGCGTTCGCCAACTCGGCGGCTTGATTCTTCGCCACGGCCGCTTTCAGTTTCTTTACTTCGTTTTGAAGATCGTCTACGCGGTTGACCAATTCCTCCGGCTTGCATTGGAAGCGGGCCGAGAGTTCATCCAACGTCTGGCTGAGCTTCGCGATGGTCGCGCGGGCCACTCGTCCCGTGACCGCCGTCACCCGGCGGACGCCCTTGGCTACGCCATCTTGGCTGATGATGCGGAACGGCCCGATGGTAGCGGTGTTGCTCACATGCGTGCCGCCGCAGAATTCCACCGAATCGTCGTGGCTCGCTTTGTACACGGTCTCCGGCCCGATAAGAACCACACGCACCGGATCGGGATACTTCTCGCCGAACACGGCCCGCACGCCGGGCACTTCTTTCGCCTTCGCCAACGTCATGATCTCAGCACTCACGGGGAGTTCGCGTTGAATGCGGCCGTTCACGAATTGTTCGACGGCCCGCAGTTCCTCGTTGCTCAGCGGCTTATCATGGCTGAAGTCGAAGCGTGTCTTTTCTTCATCAACCAAACTTCCCTTCTGCTCGACGTGGTGGCCGAGGGTCACACGGAGGCCGAGGTTCAGCAAGTGCGTGGCGGTGTGGTTGCGTTGAATATCCAAGCCCCGGAAGGCCGATTCGCGCAGGGTCACGGTATCGCCCACGCTCAGCGTGCCTTGCTGCAAGCTTCCCAAGTGCAACACAGTTTCGCCGAGGCGGTGCGTATCTTCGACTTCGAAATCGGCCCCGCTCTCAGCGATCAAATGGCCGGTATCGCCGACCTGCCCGCCCTGCTCGGCATAGAAACTGGTGCGATCAAGAAGGATCGCCACATACTTCCCGACAGTGAGCGTGCCGGTGGATACCACGCGGTTCTCTTCGACCCAGCCAAGCAACTTCGCCGTGATTTCGTCCTGTGTGTACTTCCCCGAATCGTCGGTACTCGGCAGGTTCCCTTGAATCGCACTGATAACGGTGCTGCCACGGTTCTTGCCCGATTCTTCCTGGAATTTCTTGAAGAGTTCATCGTACCCTGCACGATCCACAGTCAGCTTGGCTTCGCTGGCCATTTGCGAAGTGATGCCGATATCGAGGCCGTGGGTGGTGTGAAGTTCGAAAGCATCCTTCGCCAAGATGCTGCCGCTCGTGGCGGCTTCGCGGAAAAGCTTCAAGCCGTTTTCGAGTGTCCGCAGGAAGCTCGTTTCTTCCTCGTAGATCGTCTCGCGGACTTTCTCGGGGTACAGCTTCAGTTCGGGGAACGCGCTTCCGAGCTGGCTCACGACCGTATCGACCAGCTTGTGAAGGAACGGTTCCTTCGTTCCCAGCACCTGCCAACCGTAACGGCTCGCCCGTCGCAGCACGCTGCGGATGACCGCACCGCGGCCCTTGTTTCCAGGCACGCCGCCATCGGTGATAGCAAACGTCATCATTCGCATATGATCCGCGATAACGCGGTAGGCGGTGTCGATCAAATCTTCGAGCACTCCGCCGTAGGGGCGAGCGCCGGTCGCAGTTTGGATCGCGGCGAAGATCGGCGTGAACACATCGGTGTCGTAGTTGCTCGGCACGCCTTGCAATATCGCGCAGATGCGCTCGAAGCCCATGCCTGTATCGACGTGCTGGGCGGGCAGTGGCGTCAGGCTCTGATCTTCGTTGCGGTTGAACTGGATGAAGACGTTGTTCCAAATCTCGATGCACTGATCCGACGAGCCGTTCACCAGCTTCGCCCCGCTCTTGTCCGGCGTCTTATCGTAATGGATTTCGGTGCAGGGGCCGCAGGGGCCGGTGTTCCCCATCTCCCAGAAGTTGTCCTTCTTGTTCCCCAGGTGGATGTGCCCGTCCAGCACGCCGACCGATTTCCAAATGTCCGCCGCTTCGTCGTCGCGCGGAATGCCGTTATCCGGGTCGCCCTCGAACACGGTCACGTGTAGCCGCGATTTGTCGAGCTTCCACACTTCGGTGAGGAGTTCCCACGCCCACGCGATCGCGTCCTTCTTGAAGTAATCCCCGAAGCTCCAGTTGCCGAGCATCTCGAAGAAGGTGTGGTGGTAGGTATCCTTGCCGACGTCGTCGAGGTCGTTGTGCTTGCCACCCGCGCGGATGCACTTCTGCGTGTTCGCCACGCGGGTGAACTTCGGCTTCTCGGTGCCGTGGAAATAGGGTTTGAACTGGTTCATGCCGGCGGTGGCGAAGAGCAGCGTCGGGTCGTCGTGTGGCACGACGGGGCTGCTGGCGACGAACGTATGCCCGTGCTTCTTGCAGAAGAAATCGATGAACTGCTGGCGGATTTCGCTCGACGTCGGCATGGGAAAAGTTCCATCGGATGGAAAGCGGGGGGACATCGTCCCCCTGCGGTCGCTTGGCAGGGGGACGATGTCCCCCTGCTTTTAGTAAAAACCTATTCTCCGAACTTCATGCGAATTCGCCAGCGGGGTTTGCCGAACCGGAAGAGACTTTCTTCCCCACAACCCAGGCACACGAGAAAAAACCATGGCGAAGGACTACGACGATCATGCTTTTGGTGGGTTTGGGAATGATCGCGCTGAATCTCGTACTGAGGTTCGTGTTTGGGTTCGATGTTCAGAAGCAATTCGGTCAGTAAAATGGCTGAGATGAACGCTTCTAAACCAATTCAATCACGCCGATTCGTGCGTGGTGCCCTTCATCTGGGTGCCCTCGGATTGATCGGCGTTTTGCTTTTCGTCGTTTCGATGCACCCGCCGTCGGACGACAGCTATTACCCAAAATGTACCCTTCATCAGTACACGGGGCTGCATTGCGCCGGTTGCGGCCTCACGCGCAGCGTGTTCAGCCTGCTGCACGGCGAGGTATTGCAGTCGCTCGCTTACAACGTCCTTTGGCCGATCTTGCTCGGGATACTCATTTGGGGGTTGGGCAAATCGCTTTGGAATTCGAACTTCCCGAACCGCGAAATCCGGCTGACGATGCCGAGGGTTGTTGTCAAACTGTGGCCGTGGGTATTGGTGATTACGCTGGTGGCCTTCACCATCCTGCGGAACATCCCCGCGTATCCGTTCGATCTGCTGGCCCCGCATGAGTTGAAGTGAATCTTGTAGGGCGGGCCGCCGGGCGTGCATAGCACGAACAAGCCCCGCCAATTCAACCATCCCACTCGGCCCCGGTGATATCGCTTGTGACCTGTCCCGTACCCCAGAGTGGATCGTACGCTCCGAGTCGAACAAACTTATGAAACGTCGACCATCGGTAATCGCACGGCCGTTGGACAAGCCCATGTTTCACGGGGTTCCAATGGACATAATCAAGGCAATCGGTGAGATCGTTTTCATCCCCGACCGTATGCTCCCAAAAACGAGCCTGCCAGACACCGCGTTGTCCCTTGTCCCAAGACCACTGTGAACGATCCGCTTCCGCGCCTCCGGCCGCAAGGTAGGAGCGAGTAAAACGTTCCTTGATTCTTTTCATGCGCAGTGAATAACCGGTATCGTACGGCGGCAGCATCCAAATCGCATGAAAATGGTCGGGCAGCAAAACAACCGCGTATTGTTCGAAGGGAGCGTATTCCATCTCGGCACGAATCGCGTGCCCGAGAAGTGTCCGGGGATAGGCTTCAGCGAAGATTGGTCGACGTTCCGCCGTAACGACAGTGAAGAAGTATGTGCCTCCCGCGACACGGTTCCTGAGATAGTTCGGCATACTGTGCACTCCACGGCGGGGCTAGTCCGTGCTACGCGCGTCCGTCGGCCCGCCCTACAAGACGTTAATCGCATCGTACACCTCGCGTAACGATACCCCATTTTCTTTTGCCACCCTCGCGCAATCCTCGTATTCCGGTGTGACGATCGCGAAGCTTCCGCGCCAGCCGCGTTTGGCCTTCACTTCGCCCCACGGCGTTGCCACGGTCAATGCTTCGCGTTGCAATTTGCTGCGTTCGCACACGCTGCGGCGGATGCCGAAGGTGCCGGTTTCGCGGAAGAGGATGTCCTCCAACTTCGGTGCGTCCATCGGCATAGCAATCACAGTGAGAATCACACCGGGTCGGTTCTTCTTCATCGAAATCGGTACGGCGAACACATCTAATGCCCCGGCGTTCAACAATCGTTCGAAGCAATAGCCGACGACTTCCGGCGTGCAATCGTCGAGGTTCGTTTCGAGCACGGTGACGGTATCGCATTCTGAATAGGAACCCCCCACTCCCTCTCCCCCAGGGGCGAGGGGGGTCTGAGTGCCGATCAACAACCGTAGGATGTTCGGCTGTTCGATGAAATCTTTGGTGCCGCAACCGGTGCCGATGCGTTCGACCGTCATCGCCGGGGTATCGGTGAATTCGCGGACGACACTGGTGAGGATCGCGGCGCCGGTCGGCGTCGTGAGTTCGGTTTTGATGACGGACTTCGCCAAAGGTACGCCCTTCAACAGTTCGAGCGTCCCCGGCGTGGGTACCGGCATGATGCCGTGGGCGCATTTGATCGTACCGCTGCCGGTGGGCACTGCGGAACTCGTAAACTTCTCCACTCCCAAGAGCGTCAGCCCGACCGCGGCCCCGACGATATCCGCGATGCTATCGAGCGCCCCGACTTCGTGGAAATGCACTTTCTCCAAAGGCATTCCGTGAACCGCCGCCTCGGCGAGCGCCACCTTGCGGAAGATCGCCTTGGCCAGTTCACGCTGCGCATCCGTGATCGCGGCGCGATCGAGAATCGCTTCGACATCCGGGAGGAAGCGGTAATCCTCCTGATCCTTGGCGTGAACCGTTGCATGGGTGCAAGCGAAGCCGCAACGCTTCACCTTCTCGATTTCGAGTTCGATCGGAAGTTGGAGCGAAGCGAGCGCGGCGCGGATCGCCTCGGCGGGCACCCCGACATCGAGTACGGCCCCCAAAACCATATCGCCACTGATGCCGCTGAAACAATCGAAATGGGCAACTTTCATATGCAAACCCAAGAATTAAACCGCAGAAGCGCGGAGACGCAGAGAATACTCAATCTTCAAAATCTGCTCTGCGTCTCCGCACTTCTGCGGTTGATATTTCTGAAATGGTGCAGACCATATCTTATGATGGATAGATATTCGATATCGAGGACCTCAAGATCATGGCAAAAACTCCGCTCGAACACCTCGCGTCCGCGGTTTCTTCCGGCGGCGGTTGGGGCTACCGCACCGATCAACCCGCCCACCTCGAACCGACGTGCTTGGCCTTGCTCGCCCTCGCGGCCGAACCCGAGAAGTATGCGGCAATCAGCGCCGCCGGGGCGCAATCGATTCAGGATCACGCCCATGCTGATGGCAGCTTTCGCCTCACCCGCGGCCGTCCGCAAGCCGTGTGGCCCACGGCGCTCGTCCTGTTCACCAAGACCATTCTGAACGCACCGAACACCGGGCCGGTGATCGAGAAGTTGCTGAGCATCGAATCGAAAATCGTGCGGCTCGATACTTCGGATACCGGGGATATCGATACCGGATTGCTCGGCTGGCCGTGGGCCGAGGATACTTTCTCGTGGGTCGATCCGACCGCTTGGGCCTGCATTGCTCTGCGTTCGGCGGGGAAGGGGGGTGAACCGCGCGTGCAGGAAGGTTTGCGGTTGCTGCTCGATCGCGCCCACGACAGCGGCGGGGCGAATTACGGCAGCAAAGTAATCCTCGGCACGCAGACCGATCCGGTTCCGGCACCCACGGCGATGGTGTTGCTCGCCGTGCAAGGCGTGAAAGATCATCCGAAGATCGATGCGGCCAAAGGCTACTTGCGGGTGGTCGCTGAGAAGTATTCCGACCTCGAAACGCTGGCGTGGGTCAAGCTGGCCCTCAGCGTTCATGCGGACGATGAAACGACGAAGGAACTCCTTCCCAAGCTCGATGCCAAGATTCAACAAAGTTTAGAATATGAAGTCGAAGCGGGGAACGGCTTGAACGCCGGGCCGTTGCGGTTGGCCCTCGCCGCGCTCGCGTTGAACACCGATAAACGCAATCCGTTCCGTTTGAGCGATGTTCCCACGGTGGCCGAATCGGCGATCGTCGGCAGTACGCGGGAAGCGTTCGGGGATGCTTCGTTCCGCGTGGTGAACGAACCGAAAAGCTTCTTCGGTAAGCTGAAATCGAAGATGCAAAGCGTGCTGACGGTAGGCGCCTCCGCCATGCGGCCGCTGCCGCCGACCTCGGCGGTTCACATTGCGGAAGCCGAAAGTTACGAGGCTCCGCTCGCGGATATTCTCCAATCGCAGTTCGAGCATTTCCGCCAGTTCGTTCCGATCCGGGGCAAACGGGTGTTGTTGAAACCGAACCTCGTGGAGTACCACAAGGATCGCGTCATCAACACCGATCCGCGTTTCGTCGATGCCGTGATCGAATTGTTTCAGCGCGAAGGGGCTTCGGAGGTCGTTGTCGCCGAGGGGCCGGGGCATTGGCGGAACGTGCAATTCCTCGTCAACGAAAGCGGCCTGGGGGACGTACTTCGCAAACGCGGGGTGAAGTTCATCGATATCAATCACGATGAGCCGGTGAAGGTGACGAACCGCGGCGGCACCACCGGGCTGGAATTTCTCTACCTCTCGAAGTCCGTGCTGGACGCCGACGTGTTCGTGAGCTTGCCGAAGTTGAAGACGCACCACTGGGCGGGGGCCACGCTCTCGCTCAAGAACCTGTTCGGCTCGCTGCCGGGAATTTGCTACGGTTGGCCGAAAAACGAACTGCACTGGCGTGGCATCCCGAACAGCATCGTGGACATCGCTTGCACGCACTACCCGCATTTGGCGATCATCGATGGCATCGTGGGTATGGAAGGGGATGGGCCGCTGGCGGGGAGTGCCAAGCAGATCGGGGCGATGGTGATGGGAATCGATCTGTTGGCCGTCGATGCGACGGGTTGCCGATTGATGAAGTTGCCACCCGAACAGGTTCCGACGTTGATACTCGCCCACGAGAAGCGGTTGGGGAACATTTCCGAGGCGATGATTCCGCAACTCGGCGTGGCGATCGAGAAGTTGGCGCGGGAGTTTGAACTTCCGCCGTTGATCGAAAAACGGCTCGTGACACCGAAGTGATATTCTCGTTAGAGCGGGTTTAAATTCTTGTAGCGGAAGTCCGGCGACTTCCGCTACAAGAATTTGAAATCCACTCTAACTCTCATTTGCCGGATTCCACTTGAGCGGGGGCCACTTCGACCACTTTGGGCTTCGCGGTGAGCTTCCACCCGACCAACCCCAACGCAATCACCGACGAGGCGGCGACTAAACCGAAGAACAGGCCTTTGCGTTGGCCGGCGCTGTAATCTTTAGGTGCCACCGCGATGACCGGGAAGGTGCCGGGGTTTGCATGCGTGGCCGGGTGAACCACGGTTGCCGATTTATGCACTGGCAACGCGATATCGGGCTGGCTGGCGGGCAGGCTGAACGTCGCCCGCGATTTCGGCCGGGGGAATGTAGTGGGAGTTGCCGTGGCCACGGCGCGATCGGCCGTCGCCGTGGCGTACATTTCGCTAGAAGGCTTTGTCGCAGCGACGATCCCGGAACCGAACGGGGAAGGCTTCTGGGAAAACGGCTTCTGTTTCACGCGGAATTCTAACGGCGGTGCCGCAAGTTCGACCAGTTTCGGAGCTTGCTTGGCTTCGGGAACTGATTCGGCCCCTTCGAGCGCCGCCGAACTCAAGCTCGGCATTTCGATGAGCGGCGGAATTTCCACTTCCGCCGGGAGGTATTTCTCCAAAGCGATAGCGACTTCCACCGGCGTTTGATACCGCGCTGCGGGATCCTTCCGCATCATCTTTTCCACGATCGCGGCAAGCCCTTCCGGAATCTCGGGCCGCACTTGGCGGATCGGGGTCGGCTCCTTGGTGCGGTGCCACAAGAGCTTTTGCGAAACCGTTCCGTTCGGGAACGCCGGGTGCCCGGCGAGCATGAAGTAGAGGCTGGCACCGAGGGCGTAAATATCGGCTCGAATATCCGCGGCGTGGCTGTTCGCCACCTGTTCCGGGGCGACGTAATCGGCGGTGCCGAGTACGATCTTATCGTCGTATTTCTGAGTGAGGTTATCGGCGTTGTCGTTGTAGAAGCGGGCCAAGCCCATATCGAGGAGCTTCGCCGTTCCGAAGCGATCCACGAGGATATTGCCGGGCTTGATGTCGCGGTGGATGATCCCGCCTTGGAATGCGAATTCGAGGCCGATGGCCGTTTGGCGAATGTAACTGACGGCCCGCCCGATATTCATCGGGCCGAACTTCTTCACGATGTCGAGCAAGTTCGATCCATCGACGTATTCCATCACGATGAAGTGCAAATTGCCATCTTGATCGATATCGTGGGTGCGGACGATATTCGGATGTTCGATGGAACCCGCGGCGCGGGCTTCGCGGTAGAATCGGCCGAGCGCGGCCGGTTGCTCGGCTTTCGCCGGGGGTAGTACTTTCACGGCCACGCGGCGCTTCATGAACATGTGTTCGCATAGGAACACTTGCCCCATCCCGCCGATGCCGACGCGTTCCAACAGTTTGTACTTGCCGATGGTGAAGCCGCGCCATTTCCCGAGCATGTACTGCTCGGCCTGAAAATTCGTGATCAGGCCATCGTTCACCATGGCCTCGGCTGCGTCTTTCGCCTCGGTCGGCAACCCGCGGCCCCCCTGCCGGCGTTGCAGGTACGCGTTGAGCTTCGTATCTTCTACCATCCCGCTTTTGCGGATCAAACCGAGCAATTCTTCGACGGATTCGGGAACGGACATGGTTTCCACCCGTGTGCGGTGATAGCGAAGCCCGGAGGATTCGGATTTCTCGCGCAACAGTAGAACACTGTAAACCGAAGAGCAAACGGTTTACGCGGGCAATACTCGAGCGTTGGGTCTGCTTTACCCTCTCCCCTTGAGGCAGAGGGTGGTTCACGCAGCGAACCGGAAGAGGGTTTTCTTTGAATCGCTTGCCAACCCCTCTCCCCGCGTGTCGCTGTGCTTCAAACGACCCTCTCCCTTCAAAGGGAGAGGGTAAAATACCGGATTATTTCGAGGCGGGGCGAAGTGTGTAGCTGAATGCCCCGAGTAGCACGCCACGTTCACCACCGTGGCAGGCGATACACTGTTTGGTGCTGCGGATCGAACCCAGCATGCGATCCTCGCGGACGTACAAATCTTCACCTTGCGGAGCGCGGCCAAACCATTGGATCGGACAACTGGCGACGTGATGCCAACCACCAGAGTATATCCGGCCCGCACGTTCCGTCAAACGGCCATTTGCATTCTCGCCCCGCTCGACCGACGACCTCCCCTCATCAAGGCGTGTGGCTGTTGCAATTTGTCGATATTTCATGATTTGCCGTCGGATTTATCGGCAGTTGATGCGATTGTGCCTGGGGAGGGGTAGGTGGGCGGAACTGAGGGCACAAAAGTCGGCTTGAGCGACGCTGCTGTGGTAAAGCATTGCCAGTACGACGGAAGCGTTCGATCTTTTGGTGGGGGTTTGTGCTCTGGGTGCGGGGGCACAAATGGGATCAAATTCCCATTGGAATGATGCTGGGGGTAGTAGAAACCGAAGGATTCGGCCGGTGGGGGACAACCGCCAGAAATTTTTGCCGCACTCACAGATATGCCATACCCAACGACACTTTCCGCTTCCAACTCCCACAAGATGGGGTAAGCTAGCACCGAACCCGCCGAGCGACCTCTTCCCGGTTGAGCCATGGTAGTTAGAATCTTCGCCTCGGGTCTCTCGATTGATAAACGTCTCGAACTCGCAAATATCCGAGAACCATCGTCATGCTCCGTCATTCGTTCGCTTCCCTGATTGCAATTCTGCTCGTTTCTACGATCCACTCCGAGGATCCCAAGGTCGATCCGATTGCCAAGACCGTCGAAACGGAACTTCCCGATCTCAAAAAACTGTACCAGCACCTGCACGCCAACCCGGAACTTTCGCTGCAGGAAGTGCAAACGTCCGCACGCATTGCCGAGGAATTGAAGAAGGCGGGCTTCGAAGTTACGGCCAACTTCGGCGGCCACGGCGTGATCGCCGTGATGAAGAACGGCGACGGCCCGACCGTGTGGGTGCGTTCCGATCTCGATGGCCTGCCCATCACCGAAAAGACCGGCCTGCCCTACGCCAGCGCGGTTCGCACCCGCGATTCCTACGGCAACGAAGTGGGCGTGATGCACGCTTGCGGCCATGATATTCACATGACCTGCCTCGTCGGCACGGCCCGCACCCTCGCCGCCCACAAAGAGAAATGGGCCGGTACGCTCGTCCTCGTCGGCCAGCCGGCCGAGGAAGTGGTGGCCGGGGCACGGGCGATGTTCGAAGCCGGGATGTACACCAAGTTCCCCAAACCCGATTACGCCTTGGCTTTGCACTCGGATGGCCTGAAACCGGTGGGAGTGATCTCGTACACCGACGGCTTGGCGATGGCGAATTCCGATAGCGTCGACATCGTGGTGAAGGGCCGCGGCGGCCACGGTGCCGCTCCGCATCAAACCATCGATCCGATCGTACTCTCGGCCCGCATCATCCTCGATTTGCAAACCATCGTCAGCCGGGAAGTCAGCCCCCTCGATCCGGCCGTGGTCACCGTCGGCAGCATCCACGGCGGCAACAAACACAACATCATTCCGAACGAAGTGAAATTGCAACTCACGGTGCGCACGACCAAAGACGACGTTCGCAAAAACGTGCTGGAAGCGATCGAACGCATCGCCAAGGCCGCGGCAGTGGGGGCGAGGGCACCGGAACCCGAAGTGATCGTGAGCACCACCTTCACCACGCCCGCCACGATCAACGAATCGGGATTGGTGAAGAAAACGGTGCCGGTGTTCCAGAGGCTCTTGGGCGAGAAGAACGTTCAATCCCGCGTGCCGACGATGGGAGCGGAAGATTTCGGCCTGTTTTCAAAAGGCGGCACGCCGATCTTTATGTTCTTCCTCGGCACATGCCCGAAGGAAAAGTACGAGGCCTCCTTGAAACCCGGCGCCGCCCCGCTGCCGGGGATGCACACCGATTCCTACGGCCCGGATGGCGAAGGCAGCGTTCGCGTTGGCGT
>JBBQWA010000073.1:0-15700 GCA_038211045.1 Gemmatales bacterium | reverse complement strand
CCGTGGGCGCCGCTCTTGGCCGTGTCCGGCCACGAACGGGTACTGCTCTACAATAGCGATACTCTCAAGCTCGCCGGAACGCTCCCGTTCCCCGAACGCATCCCGTATGTGCTAAAATTCAGCCGCAACGGCAAATGGTTGATGGCCGCGGGTGGTCGGGGTGCCGCTTCGGGTAAGGTCGTGATTTGGGATGTGGTGACCGGCAAGCGAATCACCGAGATCGGCGACGAAGCCGATACCGTGATGGCGGCCGATGTCAGCCCCAACCACAAATACGTGGCGCTCGGCGGCCCCGGCAAACTCATCAAGGTTTACGATACCGCCACCGGCGAACTCAAACACAAGATCAAGAAGCACACCGATTGGATCACGGCCATGGAGTTCAGCCCGGATGGCACCATGCTCGCCACCGGCGACCGCAACGGCGGGGCTTACATCTGGGATACCGAAACCGGCGGCATCGCCTTTACCCTCGGCGATCACAAAGATTCCATCACCGCACTGAGTTGGCGAACCGACTCGCAAATGCTCGCTTCTTCGAGCGAGGATGGCAAAGTGATCCTTTGGTACGCCGAGGACGGCTTCCCCACCAAGTCCATCAACGCTCAAACCGATTCAAAATCTGCAGCGAACAGCAGAGCCAAAGTTCCCGGCGTGCTCTCCGTTGAGTATTCTCGAACCGGTGCGCTCGCATCGTGCGGCCGCGATAACACGGCCCGCGTTTGGAGCGGCAACGGTACCCAACTCGCCAAGCTCGAAGGCTTCAGCGATCTCCCGAGCCGCGTCGCGTTCTCCCACGATGGTGGCCGCGTGTTCGTCGGCGATTTCACCGGGAAAATCCGCGTGTGGAATACCAAGGACTTGAGCGCGAAGGCTATTCCGCTCGCGGGTGAATTGACGACGAACCCCGAGTAGCGAAGAAAAAGTGAATCGCCCTCTCGATCGCGAGGCAAGGGCGTTCGCTTCTTAACCTCCGTTCACTTCGTTGTGGAACTGGTTTTCTCTTCGGTCGGGAAGTCTGCGGGAATCTTCACGGTGACTTTCCCGGTGGAGGCCCATTCCGTGCCGCGTTGAAGTGTGGTGGTGAAACCGATGCAATGCATCGCTTCAGAAGCGTGCCCCATCGGTGTGTGGAACACGCGGCCTTTCCCGTAATCGATCGTCCAAATCATCGGTTCGTGCGCTTTCGTTCCTGTGGAATAGGCCGTGGCCAACAGGTGGATATTTTGGATCGGGCCGCGCATGTTGTCGTAGAGTTCATCCGTGGTGTGCATCCATTCGTTGGGCATCCCCTTCGTAATGGGGTGCTCACCGTCTCGAATCGTCACTTTCCACACCCCCTTGGTGCGGTGCCCCGATGCGAGGCCTTCCCCTTTGGCTTCGCGCACGGGCTTACCGGAATCGTCGAGTTTCAATCGCTCCCCCGCGTTCGCGGGGCGCCAACCCATTCCGATCATCAGGTTGTACTCGTTCCAGTTGCCGAATGCGTTGTTCGCGGCATGGACGATCACGAGTGCGATTTTGCCCTCTTTCAATTTCGCTTCCAACGATTTGTTGAACTCCGCCGGCCAAGAGGCACCGTTGTAGTTGCTCACAAGAACGTCGTAGTTTCCGAGATCGGGCGGGAACGGCACTGTCTTCTCGATGCTGCCCGGTTTGTCGTTCGGTTTCAGATTGGAAGAAACATCGACCGTGAACCGGCCGCAATCTTCGAGGGCTTTTTTCATGATCGGCGTAGTCGTTCGCCAATCGTGGTTGTTCTGACCGTCGATGAGAATGACGCGGATTTTGTTCTGGGCTTCCTGGGCGGAGGCCGACACGCCGGTGAATAGAACCAGAGGCAGGCCGAAGAAAAATAGCATCAGCAATCGATTGAACATGCGTTACTCCGTGGCGGGGGAAAGAAAGCGGTGCGTGCGACTCGCTCCGAATAACCAAGCATACCCGAAATTCTGCAAACACGCACCGATTCGATCGGTGAAGGGTACGACAATTCTTTCCGGCAAGACACCCCCTCCCGTCCGAACTTCGTTCGGCCGACCTCCCCCACAAAGGGGGAGTTGGGTCTGATTGGTCAATGACGATGCACCGAACACTGCCACACTCTTCACCTCCCCACTTGTGGGGAAGGTCGTCGGTCGAGCGCAGCGAGAACGGCGGGTGGGGGGTGGGGTGCCAGAAAACTTTGGCGCACCCCGGCGAATTCCGCGCGTGATTTGCCGTCGCATATCGAATACAATTCTTTTTCGCCCCTCTTCCACCCGAGAATCGTCTTATGCGTATGCTCACCCTTTCCGCCGTACTGCTTTGTGCGGGATTCGCCGCGGCCCAAGATAAGAAAGCTCCGCTCAAAGTGGAAGCTCCCGTCGTGAAGCCATTGGAAGGCAAATCGGTAACGATCCAGCTCTTCGATGGTAAATCGCTCGCCGGGTGGGAAGGTTACCCCGACCTTTGGAGCGTGAAAGACGGCATCATCGTGGCCAAGAACGACAAGCCGCTTACCTACAGCACCTACTTGCTCACCAAGGACAAATACACCGATTTTCGTTTGACATTCGCCACGAAGCTCGCCGAATCCGAAATGCACTCCGGCATCGCATTCTGGGGGGAAGTTTCCCCGAAGGCCGATGGCAAAGTGAAGGATCCGAAAATCGACCGGACGGAGTTCACCTACAAGGGCCACCTCGTGATGTTCCCTTCGGGCTACGGCATGTACGATCTGTTCGGCCGCAACGGCTTGGGTGTCGATGCGGCCCCGGCCAAGAAGGTCGGCAAGCAACACGATTGGAACGACGTGGAAATCCTCGCCCAAGGCAACCGCGTTCGCGTGGCCATCAACGGTGCGGCCGTCGTCGATTGGCGCGATCCGAAACCGGAAACCATCCAAGCCGCGCCGATCGGCTTGCAACTGCACTCGAACAAGGTTCCCCAAGAAGTCCAATTCAAAGGCCTCACGTTGGAAACCTTCCCGAAGGAAGACAAGCTTTTGAGCGTCAAGTGAGTCGAAATCGGGGGAATGTTGAAACGACCCCGGTGGCGTATACTTTCCCCATCGGGATTCCCCCGGCACACGGAGTTAGGCAATGATCCATGCTCGCACACTCATGACCGCAATCGTCGCGGGAATGCTGTCCGCATTCACCGCGAGTGCCGCACCGATCCCCGTTACCAAGGGGGAAGGGGATTCCCCGATTTTGAAGGCCCGCGCGGCACTCAATAACCGCGTGACCATCAAGGCCGAGAACAAGACGCTCACCGAGGCGGTCGAACTGTTCAAGGAATTCGGGAAAGCGGAAATCCTCTTGGATACCGGCACGATTCAAATGATGGGCATGGACATCAACACGCCCGCCGTGACGATGGATGTCAAGGATATGCCGTTGAAGGACGCCATTTTGAAAGCATTCGCCCCGTTGAATCTGCGTTGCGGGGTCACGGCGAACGGCATCGTGATTTCCACCGACGAAGGAATCACGATCCGCCAACTGCGGCAGCGCGTGAGCATGGATGCCGACGGCAAGATATTCACCGATGCCATCAAGGGGTTGATGAACGAAAGCGGCGCGAACATCGTGATCGATCCACGGATTGCGAAGAAGGCGTCGGATGAGAAGCTCACTTTGAAGTTGGACGATGTGCCGTTGGAAACCGCCGTGCGGCTCGCCGCCGAGGTGGCCGGGTACAGCGTGGTGCGTATGAGCAATGTGCTTTTTGTGACGAACGAAGCGCGGGCCGAGAAGTTGCGACCGGATGCCGATAAACCGGTACCGCCCACGCCGGGCAACCCGTTCTTTCCCGGCGGTATCGATGGCGGTGACGGCGTTGTTCCGTTCCCGGGTGCTGTTCCCGGTCTGATGCCGCAAGCCGTGCCCGCAGAATTGAAGTGAGGCAACTCCGGGTGCTGACGCGAGCCGGCTCACCGACAAGTTTTCACATTCCCACGGGGCCGCCGCCCACATCCCCGGCGTAGTTTTCGAAGCGCATGTATCGGCTGATCCAAGTGAGCGTCATATCGCCGGTGGGGCCGTTGCGCTGCTTCGCGATGATCACTTCGAGGAGGTTGTCTTCTTCGCCGCCGAACTTGCCGGGGCGGTGGAGCATCATGCAGGTATCGGCATCCTGTTCGATACTCCCCGATTCGCGCAAATCCGAAAGCCTGGGCTTGTGGTCGGTGCGGTCTTCCGAAGCCCGGTTCACTTGGGCGAGCGCGATCACGGGAATTTTCAATTCGCGGGCGAGGAACTTCAAACGCCGGCTGATTTGCGCCACTTGTTCTTGCCGCGGATCGCGGCGATTTTCCGGTTCGATCAATTGCAAATAGTCGATCACCACGAGGCGGATATCGTGGCGGAGTTTCAATCGCCGGGCGTTGGCGCCGATGCGCAGCATGGTTTGGGAAGGGGAATCGTCGATGAACAGCTTGACGTGCCCTTCCTTGGCGTTGCCGCGGAGTTGGTCGTTCGCCACGATCAACTTTTGAATTTCGTCCGAGCTGAGGTGCCCCTTGCGCACCTTGTGGCTATCGACGCGGGCTTGGCAGCAGAGCAAGCGCTCGGCGAGTTCGACCTTCGCCTGTTCGAGGCTCACGAAGAAAACGGGCACCTTCTCTTCGACCACCACGTGCCGCACGATGTTGAGCGCGAAGGCCGTCTTCCCCACGGACGGTCGGGCCGCGACGATGACCAGTTCATTGTTGTGCAGCCCGGCGGTCATTTCGTCGAGATCGACGAACCCGGTGGGGATGCCGCTGATACTGAGGTCGCCTTTACCGGCTTTCGCGTCGAGGCGATCGAAGGCTTCGGTGAGCGCTTCGCCGAGGGTTTTGGTTTCCCCGGTGGTTCCCTTCTCGGCGATTTCCAGAATCTTGCGCTCGGCTTGCCCGAGGAGTTCATCGGCGCTCATCACGCCATCGTAGGCGTCGCGGAGCAGTTCGGTGTTGGTGTGGATGAGGTTCCGCACCACGGCTTTATCCCGCACGATACGGGAGTAGTACTCGGCGTTCGCGGCGGTCGGGGCCGCCTCCCAAAGCTCGGCGAGGTACGGCGCCCCGCCGACGTCTTCGATCTGCTTACGGGCCTTCAACACTTCGAAAAGGATCACCAGATCGACCGGCTTGCCCTCTTGGTACAGGTCGATGATCGCTTGGAAAATTTTCTGATGGGCGTCGAAGTAAAAGTTCTCGGGCCGAATGATGTTGAGAATATCGGAGAGTACGACGTTATCGCGCAGCACGCTGCCGAGTACGCCCTTCTCGGCATCCCGGCTCTGCGGCGGCAGGCGATCTTGGCTCACCATTTCCGACATGACAGCTTCCGCCAGAGTGTTCAGTGTTCGGTCAAGTCAAAAACCCACCGTTACCGAGTGGACAGTGGTGAGTGGACAGTGATTAGAAAAAGCAAAGCCCACCCGCTGCAGCGGGTGGGGTGAAGGATGGTTATCCCCACCCCACCCGCCGCAGCGGGTGGGCTTGTCGCTGTAAAATAGCGATTACTTCTTCGGTGCGGTTTGCGCCATGGCCACCACGAGCACTTGGATCGAACTCTCGATGCCGTAACCGAGTTGCAAGCTGATCGGCGTGAGCGTGTTCGCTTCCTTGATGTGGTGCTCCATCTTGATCATGTCGTGTTCGACTTGCAGATTCTTGCCCTTCAGCGTCTTCGAGATTTCGTGCGGCCCGATGGAACCGTACAGGTGGCCGTCTTCGTTGGCCTGCGATTCGATCGTGAGCGACGGCAATCGGGAAAGCTGCTCGGCCAGCACTTTGAGGTCGGCGAGGCGGGCTTCGCGGGCCTTAGTCACCTTGATCTGATGGCGTTCCAACAACTTGAGATCGTGGGGCGTGGGCACCACGGCCTTGCCGTTGGGGATGAGGAAGTTGCGGGCGTAACCCGGCTTCACGGACACTTGGTCGCCGATCTTGCCGACGTGCGCTACGTCTTCGACGAGAACTAGGATGTGGTTACCCGTAGCATCCTTCTTCACTTGGTTGCGCTTCCGGGGCTTGGGCGCCGGTTGCGGCGGGCCGCTCGGCTTTTTGGCTTTGGAATCGGATTTCGATTTTGTGGCGGTCTTGGCCATCGGAACTCTCTCGTGTTCGGGAACCCACCCGACGCATCGGGTGGGTTTTGAAATCGTTCAATTAAAAGGGTATATCGCCATTATTTTCGTCGTGATCCGGGGCGTCGTCCATGCGTGGGGGCGGGCTGGAATTTCCTGGCGGGGCTTGCTGCGGGCGCTGTTGGAAACGGTTTCCGCCGCCTCCACCGCCGCCACCACTGAAACTGCCGCCACTTTCTCCACCGTCCCCGCCGCCGGCTCCGCCGAGAAGTTGAATGGCTTCGACCACGACCTTATGCTTCGATCGTTTCTGGCCGGGGTTGTTCTTGTCTTCCCAAGTATCGTATTGCAGGCGTCCTTCGATGTAAATCTCTTTGCCCTTCTGGCAGTATTGCGAGATCACGTTCGTGAGGCCGGGGTATTCCGGTTTGGAGAACGCTTCGCAATCGATGTACAGCGGGTTCGGATCGTTCTCCCATTGGCCCGTTTGCGGGTTTTTCTTGCTGCGGCCGACTGCGAAGCGGAACTTCACCACGGTGCTGCCACTGTTGGGCAAAACCCGCGCCGGCTCCGGGTTGTCGGTCAGTCGGCCAATCAACGTCACTCGGTTCAAGAACGCCATGTTCGATCCTCTGGGAGCGCTCGCCGGGGTTAGGGTAAGTGTGAACGGAAGGCAGTGTGGCGAACACTCGGAACTATCAAACCGCATTCCCGCGCGGAGTGCAAGCTTCGTAATGCAAAATTACATCGGCTTTTCGTCGTCGTCGCGGCGGCGGCGACCACCATCCCGCGGCGGCGGGCCACCGGCATCGACCATGGCACCCGGATCGTTGATGGTCGACGGGTTCATGTCGGTCGGCGAGGTATCGTCTTGCATGATCCGCAGGGCGAAACCGGGGGCCGTATCGTTCTTGGCGATGTCGAGCATCGCTTCGGACCAGCGGTAATCGATCTGCGAGGTCAGGTAGCGGAGGAGGTAATCGGTGGTGTTCAAGCGGAGATCGGTATCGAGCGGCCCCTGCTTGGTCGATTCCATCTTGTAATAGATGATGTAGAATGAACCCTTTTTGTGGGTCGTGCCCGCCCGGCGAATGCTGTAGGCGATCTTGCGATCGTCCCACGGCCGCGAGATCACGATCTCGCCACCGTGCTTTTCGAGCGTGGCGTGCAGCGTATTGCGGAGGGTTTCCCCTTCGGACGCAACTTTATTCGCGTCGAGGAGGAACATGGTTTCGTACAGTTCGACAGGCATTGCAATCCTCGGGGTAATCCGGCGGTGCCGGTGGCTACTGTGGCTCGGGAGGAAATCCCCTCCGACCCCCATCCGACGCGGAAGGGGGAGCAACCGATCTAACTGCTAACTGCCCCCGACGATGTCGGGGGGCTTTCGTTCTTCGCATCCGCCTTCTTCGGCGAAAGCCCCCCGACGATGTCGGGGGGGCGATCCTTCTTCGGCTTGGGCGGTTTATCCGCCCCGTTGGCGGCATTCATGCAGGCGGGCAAACCTTGCCGCACCCAAAGCATGATGCTCGCGGCGGCCTTGGCAACCGCATCATCGACCGCCCCGCGTTCCCCGGGTTTGAACCGGCCGAGAACGTAATCGATCGCCTCGCCCGGCCCCGGTTGCCCGATCCCGATCCGCAAACGCGGATACTGATCGGTTCCCAAGATTTCTTGGATGTTCCGCAGGCCGTTTTGCCCGCCGTGGCTCCCGTTGGCCCGAACCCGCAGTTTTCCGAGAGGCAGGTTGATGTCGTCGCAAATCACCATCACATCGGCAGTGGTCAATTTGTAGAAATCGACCGCCCCGCGAACCGCCCGGCCACTGAGGTTCATGAAGGTTTCCGGCTTCATCAACAGCAACTTCTCGCCCGCTTCCAGTACCTCCGCCACCGCCGATTGAAACAGATTGCGGAAACCACCCACCCCCGGAGCGGCGGCGAGGTAATGGATCACCTCGTAGCCGATGTTGTGCCGGGTTCCCGCGTACTTTGAGCCGGGGTTGCCTAATCCGACGATCAGTTTCATAAGTGTTCAATGTTCAGTGTTCAGTGAGCCAGAAGAAGGGTTTTCTCCGAACACTGATCTCTGAACACTGCCTGAATTACTTCTTGTCGTCGTCTTCCTTCGGCTTCTTCGCCGTCAGCACTTCGGGTTCGGCTTCGCCGACGACCGGGGCTTCCTCTTCTTGGCCCGGCAGTTTCAGTTGCACCACGACCGATTCGGGGGGATCGAGTACTGTCACGCCTTCGGGCAGTTTCAGATCGCTCACGTGGATCGGCACGCCCAGCGTCAGCGCCGTGATGTCAACGCGGATGTATTCGGGAATCGCCGTCACGGCACATTCGATGTGAAGCGTGTGCAGGGGTTGTTCGAGGGCGCCGCCCCCGGTATTCTTGGGGGTGCCGCGGAGTTCGACCGGCACCGTCACTTTTCGGCGTTCGGTCTTATCGACACGCAGGAAGTCGATGTGGATCATCTCGCTGCCCAGGTAGTCCCATTGCAGTTCGCGGATAAGTACGATCGACTTCTTGCCATCAATGTCGATTTCCATGCTTCGTGCGTGTTGCACGCGCACCGCGTGATCGAGTTCCTTCGCATTCACCGCGATTTGCACGGGCGTTTCTTTGTGGCCGTACACAATGCCCGGGATGAGGCCCGTTTTGCGGAGCTTCTTGGCGGAGCGGGTTCCGGTATCGGTACGCGGGGAAACTTTGAGGGAGACGATGTCGGGCACGAAAGGAACCTCCGGTTTCTAGCGGCTCTCGCACGGACGCACCGCGCTACCCTCGCAGGAAACCCCAGCATGAAACTTAGGAACTCCTCATTATGCAGCGCCGTTTTCCCCCGGCAAGAGCGCCGACAAGATTACTACTTCTTGTTTTCAAGAGAATCAGTTGCGGTATCGCCCGGCAAGATTCCGGAGCCGATTTCTCGAAAAAACTTGACCATCCGCCCAATGGGTGCGAAACTTCGGGAAGACTCGCTGGTTAAATTGATGAATCTACCCACGGGTCGATTCTCTCGCCGAAACTTATCTCTCCGCCTTCAGAACATAAAGCCATGAACCGCATATGGTTAATCGCCGCAATTGCGGCCCTGGCACTTTCCCATTCCCCGATCCTGCACGCTGCGGCAGTCGAGTTGCCTACGGGTACAAAAATTGAGAAAGTCGATTTTGAGCGGCATGTGATGGGGTTGCTCTCCAAAACTGGTTGCAATGCCGGTGGCTGCCACGGCAGTTTCCAAGGTAAGAACGGCTTTCGACTTTCTCTTTTCGGTTACGAACCCGATTTCGATGCGGCCGCGTTGCGGCGCGATAACCTCGGCCGCAGAATCAACCTGCAAGACCCCGATGAAAGCTTGCTCTTACTGAAAGGTGCGGGCCGCACGCCCCACGAGGGCGGCATGCGCTTCGGCAAAGATACTTGGACCTACAACATCTTTCGCGAATGGATCGCCCAAGGCGGTCAGCACACTCCGGGCAGTGGGCAAATTCAAGAACTCAGTATCAGCCCTCCCGATTTCGCCGTGATGAAACCGGATCGGCCGACGCAGTTGAAGATCACCGCCACCTTCGCGGATGGGACCCGAGAAGACATCACGCCGTTCTGCGATTTCAAAATTACCGACGACGCCATCGCCACCGTATCCCCTTTGGGTGTTCTCAACGCCCGGCAACCCGGCGATGCCGGCCTCACGGTGCTTTACCGCGGTACCGTTCGAGCCATCCGCGTGTTGGTTCCGTCGCCTTCCCCGGCCGGTTTCAAGTATCCCACCATCGCTACCGACAACCCGATCGACCGCGAAGTCTTCGCCAAGCTGAAACTGTTGAACATGGTTCCTTCGGCACCGAGCGGTGATCTCGAATTCCTCCGCCGGGTAACCATCGACACCATCGGCGTCTTGCCGACGCCGGACGAAGCCCGGGCGTTCCTCGCGGATCAATCGGCCAACAAGCGGGAAAAGAAGATCGACGCACTGTTGAAGCATCCGCTGCACGCCGCGGTATGGGCCACCAAACTCAGCGACATCACCGGCAACAATACGCTCGCCCTCGAACAACCTAACGGCGCCATCCAAAACAAACGCAGCCAAATGTGGCACGATTGGCTCCGCAAGCGCTTCCAAGAGAACGTGCCCTACGATCAAATCGTTCGGAACATCCTCACTGCGACCAGCGCGGACGAGATGACCCCCGAACAATGGATGGAATTCGCCAAGAAGACGGACGAGCAAATGCAAAAGGGGTTCGAAAGCGACTACCCCGAGAAGAAATCGCTCGATCTCTTCTGGCGGAGGCAGCAGCAGGTGGGCATCGAAATCTGGGGCGAGAAAGTCGCTGCAGCGTTCCTCGGCGTGCGCCTCGAATGTGCCCAATGCCACAAACATCCCACGGATCGCTGGACCCAAGACGATTACTGGGGCTTCGCCAACGTGTTCGCTCCCATCGTGTTCAACGCGAACCAATTCAGTAACCCGGAATCGAAGAAACTCGCCGATGCCGAGAATGCGAAGCGGAAAGAGGGAAACGCGAAGCCGAACAACAACACAACGGTCGTTCGAGAAATGTTTTACGCCACGACCGCCAACGGTTCGACAGGCAAACCGACTGCGGTGGTGTTGAAGCCGATTCCGATGACGAACCGCGTCGTCTCGGCGAAGGCGCTCGGCGGGCCGGAATTGAAACACACTCCGAAGGTCGATACGCGAGTGCCGCTCTGGGAATGGATGGTCTCCAAGGAGAACCCGTACTTCGCTAAGAGCTTCGTCAACCGCGTGTGGGCGCATTACCACGGCGTCGGCTTGGTGAATCCCGCCGATGATTTCAGTGTGGCCAACCCACCCACGAACGCCCGATTGCTCGATTTACTGGCGAACCGGTTCGCGGAGAGCGGTTTCGATGTGCGTGCTCTGGAACGGGCCGTGCTGAACAGCAAAACGTACCAACTTTCATCGGTCACGAACGAAACCAACACGTTCGACAAAAACAACTTCGCCCGCAGCTACGTTCGCCCGCTGATGGCCGAGCAAGTGGTGGACGTGCTCAACTCCGGAATCGGCGTGGAAGAAGATTTCGCGGCGGACGCCCCCGCCGGCCGCAAGATGACGGAAGTGGGTGCCAGCCGGTTGACCAACGCGAACCTCGCCTACGTCCTCCGCATTTTCGGTCGGCCGCCGCGGACGACCGCGTGCGATTGCGAACGGGTCGGGGAACCGGCGCTCCCGCAAACGCTCTTCCGAATGACCGATCCCGTACTCGGCAAGAAACTCTCTTCGGCATCGAACCGCCCGAGTACGCTCGCCAAAGACAAAACCATCACGGATGAGAAGTTGGTGGAGGAATTGTTCCTCGGCACGCTGACCCGTTTGCCTTCCGACAAGGAAAAGGCGACCGCGATCAAGTATATCCAAGATGAAGGCAACCGCCTCGTCGGAGCGCAGGAGGTGCTGTGGGCGTTGATTAATACGAGAGAGTTCATTCTCAATCATTGATGGAGGATTGAGTACTGGTCGTTAGTGTTAAGTCGAGAGTTCGTAGAAACTAAAAACTACCCACTAACGACCATCCACTATTCACCCACGGCCCGAGTGAATCATGCAGGATTTCCGCAAACTCAAGGTGTGGGAAAAGGCCCACGCACTCGTGCTTCAGATTTATCGCCTCACCGCCGCCCTGCCTTCGGAGGAACGATTCGGCCTGACGATCCAAATGCGGCGATCCGCGACCGCGATCCCCACGGGGATTGCCCAAGGCTGCGGAGCGACCAACGACCAAGATTTTTCGCGTTCGCTACAAGCCGCGTTGCGGTCTGGCAGTGAACTCGAATACCAGTTGATTCTTTGCCGAGACCTGTTGTACGCCGACGCCGAGCGGATTGCTGAACTCGACGCCGCCCTCGTTGAAGTCAAGAAAATGCTCGTGGTATTCCACCAGCGCATCAACAACCCCAACTGAATCTTTCCCCAAACCGGAGCTGACCATGTTTCAAAGAACCGATTGCGAAGGCTTCCACCGCCGCGATTTCCTGCAGATCGGCTCCGCCGGGATGCTCGGATTGAGCCTCCCCGCCGTGCTCGCGTCCGAGGCCAAGGCTGCCAAGGAATCCTTGGGCGAGAAGAAGGGAGCCAAAGCCAAGAGCGTGATTCTTGTGTGGCTCTCCGGCGGCCCGGCTACCATTGATATGTGGGACAACAAACCCGAAGCCCCGGAAGGCATCCGGGGCGAATTCAAAAACATCGATACGAAAGTGTCCGGCATCCAATTCGCCGAGACGCTGCCGAAGATGGCCGCCATCGCCGATAAAGTTTCCGTGGTTCGCAGCCTCTACCACACGATTCCGAGCCATGGCCCGGCCACCGTGTTCATGACCACCGGCAACAAGCCGACCGCCGCGTTGCAATACCCGGCGATGGGTTCGCTCGGGGCGAAAATGCTCAGTACCCCCAGCGGCATCCCGCCCTACGTCAGCTTCACCGATCTCCGCAACGGTTCCGCCGGCGGGGCCGGGTACCTCGGCACCAGTTACAGCCCGTTCTTCGTGGAGGGCGCCGGCGCCCGCGTGAAGGGCGAAGCTAAGGATCCCAAGGAAGCGGGCGCCGCCTTCCGCCTCCGTGGCATCACCCTGCCCGACGGCTTCTCCTTCGATGAACTCGGCCGCCGCGATGACCTGCTCAAATCCTTCGACGACAAGTTCCGCACCATCGATAAGAACAACGAACTCGTGGACGGCCTCGATACCTTCCACAAACAAGCGCTCGATATTCTCCGCTCGGATAAGGTGAAGAAAGCATTCACCTTGAACGCCGAATCGACCGCGACGCGGGCGATGTACGGAACGAACGCCCTCGCCGCCCCCGCACTCGCCGCACGGAGGTTGGTCGAAGCGGGCGTCCGCTTCGTCACCATCGGGACCGGCGGTTGGGATACCCACAGCAAAACCTTCGAGGCCCACAAGACCAAGCTCGTACCCACCATCGATGAAACGCTTTCCGCGCTCATCGCCGACCTCGATCAACGCGGGATGCTGGATAGCACCATCGTAATGTGCGCCGGCGAATTCGGCCGCACGCCGAAGATCAACAAGAACGGCGGTCGCGATCACTGGGCACGCAGCATGGCCTGCGTACTCGCCGGGGGCGGCCTGAAACGCGGTTACGCCCACGGTACGACCGACGCCTCGGGCATGGCACCCGCCACCGATCCCGTCACTCCGGACGACATCGGCGCCACCATCTTCGGCCAGTTGGGCATCCCCCACACCACCGAAATGCAAACCGCCACGGGTCGCCCCATCCAACTGTTCCGCGAAGGCAAGGTCATCGATAAGATGATCGCTTGATCGAATCGCCAATGCGGTTTCAAGCGAGGCACCCGTTCGCGGGTGCCTCGTTGCGTATCCGGGTTACTCTTTTCGCCCAGCGCCGTAAAATACCTCCGACATCATTCCAAGGCGCTCCCCGAACATGGATGAACTCAAACACGAGTGCGGCCTCGCGGCGATCTACTATCGGCCCACCGGTGAAAGTAGCGCGCTTTGGCCCGGCAAACCGGATCGCGTGACCGATCTGATGCCGAGGATGCTGCTCGATCTGCAGAATCGGGGGCAACTCGCCGCGGGTATGAGCTCGTTCAAACCGGATCGCGAACAACTCCTCGAAACCTACAAGGAACTCGGCACCGTCTCCGAAGCGTTCCGGATGACCAACCGGCCCAAATACGAAACGATCATGGCCGAACACGCCGGGATCGCCGGGGTCGGCCACACCCGCTACGCCACCTGCGGGCCGACCAATCGCAGTTACGCCCAACCGTTCGAGCGCCGCCACGGTTGCAAATGGAAGTGGTTCTCCTTCGCCTTCAACGGCAACCTCGCCAACTACGAGCAGTTGAAGCAGGAAGCGCTCGATCTCGAGCACTACCACCTCACCCGCGATAACGATACCGAGATCATCCAGCACCTGATCGCCCACGCTTTGGAAGGGCAGGAACGGCCCGATCTCGTGAAGGTGTTCACGGAGATCGCGAAGAAACTGGATGGCGCGTACAACCTCGTGTTCCTCAATGCGATGGGCGACATGGTGGTACTGCGCGACCCGTTGGGATTGCGGCCGCTCTGCTTCGCCACCGATGGGCCGCTGTTCGCCGCCGCCAGCGAGAGCGTGCCGCTGTTGAACATGGGCTTCCCACATATTCAAAGCCTGCCGCCCGGGGAAATGCTCGTCATTCAGAACGGGCAGCTCACGCAGCACCGCTTCGCCCCGGCCCGCAAGAGCGCCCACTGTTTCTTCGAGTGGATCTACTTCGCCAACGTGGCCAGCACGCTCGACGAAAAGAGCGTCTACCTTTCCCGTTCGCGGTTGGGCGAAGAACTCGCCAAGATGGAACGCGAACGCGCCCTCTTCGATTTCAACGACGGCAATACGATCGTGGTGCCCGTGCCGGATACGGGCAAGGCCGCCGCGGACGCGATGGGTTACCACCTCAACCTGCGCGTGCAGGAAGGTCTGATCCGCAACAGGTACGTCGGCCGCACGTTCATCGAAGCCGGCAACCGGGTGGAAAAGGTGCGGATGAAGTTCACGCCGCTGCGCGAGGTGCTCGAGGGCAAACGGGTGATTCTCGTCGAAGATTCGATCGTACGCAGCACGACGCTGAAGACGCTGTTGGGCTTCCTGAAGGAAGCCGGGGGCGTGAAGGAAATCCATGTGCGCGTGGCCTGCCCGCCGATCATCGCCCCCTGTTTCTACGGCATCGACATGAGCACGGTGAAACAACTGTACGCGCCGAAGTTCATGAAAGGCGCCGAGCCGACGCGGCCGGAACTCGCGGCGATGGCCGCGGATCTGGGTGCGGACAGCCTGATGTACCTGCCGCTGGAATCGGTGGCCCGCAGCATCGGCGTCACCTCGGATCGGCTCTGCCGGGCCTGCATCACGGGGAGTTACCCCACGGAGATGGGGAAGAAGCGCTACGAACTGGAGTTGGCGAAGTGATCGCTTGCCCTCTGGGAACCGGCGTTGAACTTTCCAAATCTTTCGAGCGTTCGCGCTCTCGGCGCTTTTCCATCACATAGCCCAAGGAACGCCCGAGAACGGCCCCACCCAAACTGAGAATGGGGCGAACCCACCAAACGACTCCGAACGCCACGCTCACCGTGGGGCCGATCCCGAAAGTACCTTGCGACACCAAACGGGGGTAAAGCTCACGGTAAGCCTGTTTCTCGGTTTCCCAATCGTTTTCGGCGCGGGCGTAGGCAACAACATCTCCGGTGGCTTCGGTTTGGCGGATCAACGCCAACCCCGGCAGCGAAGTGAACGCGGCGTAGGGCCCGGGCCAACGCTTGCGACGAATCTCCTTCGCCACCGCCGATTGCTGCAAGAGTTCCAACGGGCGGTTCGAGTTGATCGAGAGGCTATCCGTATAGGGGTTGTAACAATTGGTTCCCCAAACGCGGCCGGGAAAGAGCGTGTAGCCGATCAAGCTCATCGCCCCGGCGGTGTAGCGCCACAGGGGCGAGATGCGGGAATTCTGGCGGAGCCGCCGCCATTGCCCGGCGGGATCGTAGTGCCGAATTTCGATGTGCAGATCGTCGAGTTCGTTCCGTTGCAGGTAATTGTTGAGCCGTTCCGCCGTTTCCGG
>JBBQWA010000072.1:0-15739 GCA_038211045.1 Gemmatales bacterium | reverse complement strand
CGCTTCTTCCGACCCACTTTTCGCCGACCTTTTCCACCCGCCATGATCCGCTCCTTAGTGCGATGCGAAGATTCGTAAATGTATCGTGGCTGTCAATCTAGAAGTTGCCGGTGCGAAGGCAACCCCGCTCCACCGTTCGGGGTCTGGCAAATTTTTCTGGCACTCCCCCCAGCCGTTCTGACTCCACTCGACCGACGACCTCCCCTTCATGGGGGCGTGTGGCTGTTGCAATTTGTCGATATTTCGTGATTTACCGTCGAATTCCTCGACAGTCGGTGCGATTGTGCCCGGGGAGGGGTAGGTGGGCGGAACTGAGGGCACAAAAGTCGGCTTGAGCGACGGATCTGCCTTAAAGCATTGCCAATAGAGTGGAAGCGTTCGATCTTTGGATGGGGGTTTGTGCTCTGGGTGCGGGAGCACAAATGGGTTCAAATTCCCATTGGAATGATACTGGGGTTAATCGAAACCGAAGGTTTCGGCGGACGGAGGGACAACCGCCAGAATTTTTGCCGCACCCGGTGGGCGCTCACCTTGCAAATCCGCTGGCCATTCCGCATCATTCCACTAGATTAGCAAGCCTTACATTATCTCGGGCAATCGTTGGAACAGAGTATGTACGCGATCTTTGAAAATGGCTCCCACCAGTACCGCGTTCAAGAAGGCCAAACGGTCGATATTGATTACCGCGAATGCGCTCAAGGCGATACCCTCGAATTCGCCAACGTGCTGTTGGTCGGCGGTGAAGGCGCCCCCAAGATCGGCCAACCGATGCTTGCCGGGGCCAAAGTGACCGGCGAAGTCGTCGGTTTCCCTTCGATCAAAGTGGTTTCGCAACTCTTCCGCCGTCGCAAGAACGTGAAGAAGCTCCGAGGCCACCGCCAGCCGTACGTCCGCGTGAAGATCACCAGCATCGCGGGGTAAAAACATTTGGCCCCCGCCGGTGTGGCTCACCTTCGGTGACCCTTTTCAGCGGGGGCTAAATAGATCATCCAGCGCCGCCCCCACGTTCACGTATTTGAACTCATATCCCAACTCCTGCACCTTCCGCGGTAATGCATTCTGCCCGCCGACGGCAATCTCCACCGCCTTTCCAATCACGATCCGCAACACGAACTTCGGTGCTGGGAACCAGTTCGGTCGGTGCATCACCCGCGCGAGTTCGCTGGAAAACTCCGCATTGCGAACCGGAATCGGCCCGGTCGCGTTGAACGGCCCATGCAGTTTCGGATTATCCAAGGCGAACAGCAACAGCCCGACCATATCCGCGTAGTGAATCCAAGCCACGTACTGCTTTCCGGAACCGATACGGCCGCCACCGAACAGTTTGAACGGCAGCGCCATCTTCGGCAGTGCCCCGCCTTCGCGATCCAGCACGATCCCCGTACGCGGATGGCACACGCGGATGCCTGCCGCCTTTGCCGGTTCGGCTGCGGCTTCCCATGCGGTGCAAATCTGTGCCATGACATCGCCCGGCGGGCCGGGCGGCGATTCCTCGGTGAGTACCGCATCGCCGGGGTTCGCCCCGTAGATGCCAACTGCTGAACCCGAAACGAACACTTTCACGTTCGATCCTTGGGCCAGTCGCTCGGCAATCAAGCGTGTGCTATCCACCCGGCTGTCTCGCACTTTCTTCAGGAAGGCATCGCTCCAGCGCTGGCCCAAGATCGGCTCGCCGGCGAGGTGAACTACGGCATCGCATTCAGCGAGTTTGTCGAGCCACGGCCCGGCCAGGGTCGGATCGCCGACGAGCCATTCCACATTTGCTGAATCGGGAAGTTGCTTCCGGCTCAGCGCGACGACGGAGTCGCCGCGTGCCGTGAGCGCGGGAAGCATTCGCTTTCCAACGAGGCCGGATGCCCCTGTGACGAAGATGTTCATGGATCACCATTTAGCCCCCGGTGCGGCTCACTTGGGGTGACCCTTTACACCGGGGGAATACGCGACAACCCCCGGTGCGGCTCACCTGCGGTGACCCTTTTCCACCGGGGGCTAAATATAAATCATTCTGCACTCGGCGATGTCATCGTTTTCGGATCGACGATGCGGTCGAACAAATCGGCCGTCAGCACGCCATCGCCCTTAGTCAGCTTCGGTGCGAGCTTCAATGCTTCCTCGCGGAGCGTGGTGCCGTTGTGGTGGGCCGTCTTGGCGATCTTGGCCGCGGCGTCGTAGCCGATGTGCTTGTTGAGCGCCGTCACGAGCATCAGCGAGTTGCCTAGCAGTATATCGATCTGCTTGGTATTCGCGCTGATGCCCTTCCGCACCTCGCCCCCTGCCTTCGGTTTGATCTTGCTCTGATCGACTTCGATCATCCCTGTCTCGGGGCTGGTGAAATACTCCAACGCTTCGTAATCGGTCTCGGGCATGTCCGCGGCGCAGTGTTCGCGGAAGCTCCGGCAGCCGTCGGCCAGCAACCGCACGCTGTTCAGGAAATTGTGGATGATTACCGGCTTGAACACGTTCAACTCGAAGTTGCCCTGGCTCGCGGCGAAGCCAATCGCGGCATCGTTGCCCATCACCTGCACGCAGATCATCGTCAAGGCTTCCGATTGCGTCGGGTTCACTTTCCCCGGCATGATGCTGCTGCCCGGTTCGTTCTCGGGGATCGTCAATTCGCCCAACCCGGATCGCGGGCCACTGGCTAACCAACGCACATCGTTCGCCATTTTCATAAGCCCGACCGCGAGAGTCTTCAACGCTCCGCTGGCGAAGGTCAACGCTTCATGCCCGGCGAGCGCCTGGAACTTGTTCGGCGCCGTCACGAACGGCAAGCCGGTGATCTCGGCGATGGCTTTCGCGCTCAGCTCCGCGAATTTCGGATGGGCGTTCAACCCGGTGCCCACGGCCGTGCCACCGAGGGCGAGTTCGTAAAGCATCGGCAAACTCAGCTTCACCGCCTGCAAACCGCAATCGAGCTGAGCGACGTAACCGCTGAATTCTTGGCCGAGCGTCAACGGCACGGCATCCATGAGGTGCGTCCGGCCGATCTTGACGATGCTGGCGAACTCTTTCGCCTTGGTTTCCAGCACGTTCCGCAGTTCGGTCACGCTCGGGATCAACCGGTGGACGATTTCTTCCGCCGCGGCGATGTGCATCGCCGTGGGGACGGTGTCGTTGCTCGATTGACTCATGTTTACGTCGTCGTTCGGGTGAACCCAGTTCTTGTCGCCGCGCGGGCCTCCTTCGATCTCCGCCGCCCGGCTGGCGATCACTTCGTTCGCGTTCATATTCGTCTGTGTGCCGGAGCCGGTCTGCCAGATACGCAAGGGGAAGTGCTCATCCAATTGATTGGCGATGACTTCGTCGCAAGCCTTGAGAATCGCGGGCACCTTCTTGGCTACGGCGAGTTGGCTCCCCGGTTTGTCCTTGTACAAGCCAAGGCCGTGGTTCACTTGGGCCGCGGCTTTCTTCAGGATGCCGAAGGCCCGGATTACCGGCTTGGGCATGGTATCGTGGCCGATGGCGAAGTGCGTGAGGCTGCGGGCCGTCTGTGCGCCGTAGTATCGGCTGGCGGGCACGCGAATCTTGCCCATGGTGTCGGATTCGAGGCGGTATTCGTCGGGCATGGGGGTTCCAAGGTGGATGTCGGAGTGTGGAAGGCGGATATTGTAGAAAATGGGTCTGCTTCAACGTGTATCCGCAGCGATGGGACTGTGATAGAATTCCCGCAAAGGGGTCAACGTATGCTCCGTAATCGCATCACCATGAATCCGGCAGTTCTCCAAGGCAAACCGACTATTCGCGGGTTGCGGATCAGTGTCGAACATATCTTTCGCGCATTGTCGAGCGGCGTGCCGAACGACGAATTACTCGCGGACTATCCCGATTTGGAACCGGACGATCTTTTCGCCTGCTATGAGTACGCGGCCGAGATGATCGAATCGGAACGGGTCTACCCAGTCGCGGCAGGTGCGTGAACGTGGGGATTCTTGTCGACGTCAGTGCGGGTATGGGTATCGTCGCAGCGATCCGTGCCCTTGGCTACGACACCGTCGACGTCCGCGATCGGGATGCGACGATGCCGGACGTGGATATCCTCGCTTGGGCAGTCGCTGAACAACGCTTCATCGTCACGATGGACAAGGATTTCGGCGAACTGGTCTACCACTCGGGCTTGCGGCACTTCGGCGTATTGTTGTTGAGATTGGAAGCGGCCCGCACAGCCCAGAAAATCGCCGTCATTACCAACATCTTGAATCTGTATGGAACGCAACTCTTCGGGCACTTTTGCGTTTACCAGAATGGTCGTTTGCGGATACGGTAGCGGTCCCCGAACAACGAAGTACACATAAGGAACCGACCTTCCCGTTGCGGGTGTAGGAGAATCGGGTAGATTAGTCGTATTCCCATTGCTCAATCCCGCATGAATCCAGACCGACCATGCCCGAAATCGTCGATGCCGCCGGAATCGCCCAGTTGGCCACCCGGCTCGGATTGGTAGACGACCGCACCGCCCGCGAACTCGTGTACGAGCTCAATAACGCCGATGCTTCCGCCAGCGATCTCGTCAAGCTCATGGAACGCAAGGGGCACATCACCCCCTTTCAAACGGCCAAGCTTTTGAAGGGCGAAACCGACGGCTACATCCTCGGCGGCTACAAGCTCCTCTACAAAATCTCCTCCGGCACCTTCGGCCGCGTGTACCGCGGCATCGATCCTTCCGGGCAGAGCGTGGCCGTGAAAGTGCTGCGCCGCCGCTGGACCGAAGATGCAAAACGCGTCGAATCGTTCGAGCGCGAAGGCCGCATCGGCATGACGCTCGAACACCCCAACATCGTGCGCTTGCTCGCCCTTTCAAAGGATGCCCCCACCGGCCAATATTACATCGTCATGGAGTTCGTGGAAGGAGACAACCTCAAGAAGATTCTGCAGATCCGCAAGACGCTGCCGGTGGACGAAAGCCTGCGGATGATGGAGGAATGCGCCGCCGGGCTGGCCTACGCCAGCAGCCGTGGCCTCACGCACCGGGACGTGAAAACCTCGAACATTCTCTTGGGCACAGACAAAACCGCCAAGCTCGTGGACTTCGGTTTGGCCGAGATCAGCAGCGCCGCCGTGGGCACCTCGAACAAGGAAGAGGAGCAGGCCGATCGTACCGTCGATTACGCCGGGTTGGAGAAAGCCACGGGGGTGAAACAGGGGGACGTCCGTTCGGATATTTACTTCCTCGGGCACGTGCTCTTTGAAATGATCACGGGCGAACCACTGATGGTTCCCACCAAGGATAAGAACGCGCGGATGAACAAACGGCGGTTCGAAGAAGCCGAGGTCTCGCTGCAAAAGCTCGGCGAGAAATTCCAGATCCCCGGCCCGGCATTGCGGGTGATTTCCAAGGCCATCGCCTTGGAACCCGGCCACCGCTACCAGACGCCCGCGGCGTTCCACGAAGCGCTCATCACGGCCCGCGGGGAACTCAGCGGCGCCATCGACCCCAACGCTGCCCGCAAGGCCAGCGGCCCGCTCACCGTGTTCGTGGTCGAGGGCAATCAGAAATTGCAGGACGCCTTCCGCGAGAAGTTCAAGAAGCACGGTTTTAAGGTGCTCATCTCGCTCGATGGCGGCCAGGCGATCAAACGCTACCAGACGCAACCGTACCACGCCCTCGTGATCGATGTGGGCACCGCCGGGGCGGAAGGTGTGGATACCTACAAACGGTTGATGCGAGAGGCGGCGGCGATGCACCTCGATTTGGCTGCCGTGCTGATTATTAATGAGGATCAAACGAACTTAGTGTATTCGGTGAAGGACATGCCAGGGGCGATGATCCTGCCCCGCCCGGTGACGATGAAGCAGTTGCTGAATGCGATTTCTCTGCACTTGCCCGAGTTACGCAAGGCGAATACCGGGGAGTGATCCTGCTGGAGTTCCGCCTTAAGGCGGCCTTCGGTTCTTCTTCGTAGGTTGGGTCGAGCCGATTGAGGGGCAACGATGAAATCCTTGGAATGCGTGTTGCAACGCAACCGCCGCGAGACCCGACGGAACTTGCAATCCTTACCCGCCCCGGCGGGTGGCCCATTCCTCGTTCGTGATCAGAACTTCGCGGGCGTTGCTGCCGTTGAAGCCGCCGACGAGGCCATCCTCGGCCATGAAGTCGATCAATCGGCTGGCCCTGCCGTAGCCGATGCCGAGGGCGCGCTGCAGTAGTGAAGTGCTGCCGCGCTGTTCGCGGATTACGATCTCGATGGCTTGCTCGTACATCGGGTCGCGGTCGCGCAAGGTGCTTCCGAGGTCGCCACTGCCGGGGCCGGTCGAATCCTTCGCCTTCAAGTTCAGCAGTTCGCTCTCGAAGTTCGGTTCGTATTGGGCCAAGTCGTCCATCACCCGTTCGATTTCCTTGTCCCCGACGTAGGCCCCTTGGCCACGGATGATGGTGCTGGTACCCGGTTGCAGGAAGAGCATGTCCCCCATGCCCAGAAGTTTCTCGGCACCCTTCTCGTCGAGCACGACCATGCTGTCGGATCGGCTGGCCACTTGGAAGCAGATGCGCGCGGGAAGGTTTGATTTGATCAGGCCGGTGATCACATCGACCGTCGGCTTCTGCGTGGCGAGGATCAAGTGGATGCCCGCTGCCCGGCTCTTCTGAGCCAGCCGGATGATGTGGGTTTCCACTTCTTTCTTCATGCTCATCAGCAAATCGCCGACTTCGTCCACGACCACGACGATGTACGGGATCTGTCGGGGGATCAGCTTGCGTTCGTCCTCGCTTTGCGGATCGATGCGGGCCAGCAATTCGTCAAAGCTGAGTTCGTTGTACCCGGCGATGTTCCGCACCCGCGCCCGGCGAAGCAGTTCGTAGCGCTCTTCCATCTTGTCCACGGCCCAACCCAGAATCGCCTCGGCCTTTTTATCGTCCGTCACCACCGGGTGCATCAGGTGGGGAATGCGTGCGTAATCGCTGAATTCGACCTTCTTCGGGTCGATCAGGATCAACCGGCATTCGTCCGGCCGCCGGCTGAAGAGGAAGCTTTGGATCACCGCGTTCAGACAAACCGATTTCCCGGTGCCCGTGCGCCCGGCGATCAGCAAGTGCGGCATTGTGGCCATGTCGTACACGAGCGGCCGGCCTTCCACATCCTTGCCCATGAAAATCGGCAGCTTCATCCGGGCGGCTTTCGCCGTGGTCGCCAAAATGATCTCCTTCAACCGTACCGCGTGGCGGTGTTCGTTTGGCACTTCGATGCCCACGGTGCTGCGGCCCGGCAGCGGCGCCACGATCCGCACGCTCGATACGCCCAGGCACAACGCGATGTCGTCCGAAAGCACCGTGACCTTGTTCAACCGCAAGCCGGTTTCGAGGGACATCTCGTACTGCGTAATGACCGGCCCGGTGTGGATGCCAACGACTTTCAAAGCGAGGCCGAAGTCGGCGAATGTCTTTTCCAAGAGGGCCGCACGTTCGCGCAGCTTCTGTTCGTGGTCGGCCACGGGGAACGGATCGGGGTCGCTCAAAAGATCGACCGAGGGAAGCTCGTATCCTTCCGGCAGGTCGCTTCGGTTCTCGTCGTCGGTCGGCGGGCGCAACGCGACAGGCGCGGAATGCCGATGGATCGGAACTTCGAGATCCTCTTCCTCCGTAGCAATTTCGTCTTTGATCAGTTGGTCCAGCGTTTGAACACGCGTGATCTTCGGGCCTTCGACCATGAGCAACGGCGAAACCTTCAGCGGGATCGGCTCTTCGAGTTCCACCGGGGCAGCGTTCGCGGCATTCGGTTTCTTCCACCGTGGCAACCGGATGTGGAGAACTTTCACAAAGAAACGTTCCGTCGCATTGCCGAGGAGGTGATTGATGCGGATCGAAACCCGAGCGAGCATGCGAACGATTTCCGGGAAGGCCATCCAAGCGGCGAGAAATAGGCCGACGATCAGCAACACTGCTGGGAGTGGCGGCGAGGCGAGTCGGTTGAGTTCGTGGTTGCCGAGGGCGCCGAGCGAGCCGCCGGGGCCGAACGCGGAGACTTTGGGAAGGGCTATGAACCAACGATCCAAGGCGGTGCCGGTGCCCCATACCAAGAGCAATCCGCCGAGGGTGCGACCGGCGATCTTCCAACGTTTCATTCGGGCGACGCGTAGCAGCAGCACCAACAGGCCAAGGGCGAGGAGTGCGAAGAGGGAATAGCCGAGGGCATCGAAAAACGGTCTGGTGATCGTCTGGCCGTGTGTGCCCGCGTTCTGCGGTTTCGCCGCCAAGGCCGCGAGGCCACCCAATACGGAAACGAGTACGAAAGATACGGCATCGATTCGCCAACCCTGCGGGGGCAATTCGAGCTTGGGGGGGATCGCGGGAAGTTTCGCAGTTTTACGGGCCATGGTGCTATTGTTTCACCTTTGCCGAGGGCACCGAAGATGAACCGCCGCGACTTTCGCCCCGCGAATTGCACAGCGGATGGTATAACCGTTAATGCAGGAAGATTCCAAAAGGTTTGCCCATGTTCCACATTGCCCTCTGGGAACCGGAAATCCCACCGAACACGGGGAACATCGCGCGATTGTGCGCCGCGACCGGGGCAAAGTTGCACCTCATCGGTCGGCTCGGTTTCCGCATCGACGACAAGACGTTGAAGCGGGCCGGGTTGGATTATTGGGAACATGTGGAAGTGATTCACCACGCCGATTGGGAGGCATTTACCGCCGCCGTGGACACGGCGACGATGTGGCTCGTCGATAACCCGGCGGGCAAGAATTATTCCAACGCCGAGTACCGCGATGGGGATGTGTTACTCTTCGGCAGTGAAACGAAAGGGTTGCCGGAACGCCTGCGAACGCAGCACGCGGGCCGATTGATCGGCATCCCGATGCCAGCCGGTAAAGTCCGCAGTTTGAACCTATCCAACGCCGTGGCGATTGTTCTGTACGAAGCGCTCCGGCAGACGCAGGATTGGCCCGACGCCGGCGATTGCGGTTGAGCAGTGCCGCGGATGGGCCGATGGTTTCGGTATGACCAACGTGCTCGATTTGCCCACCCAAGACGATTTGGAACAATACGTTCACACGACGTTGTGCGAACTCGATCACCTCGATGCGGAACAGTCTCCGTTGCGGAGTTCGCCGCTCAAGAAGAAGGGGCAGCCCTGCGGAGTGATGTTCCACGTTCAAGGCCCGCGATTGATGCGCACCTCCGCGGTGTGGGCCGCCGACGAAGGCCGCATCCTCTTCTACGATTCCACCGGCCAACGGGCTTTGGAAGTTCGCTTGGGCGAATCACCGGAGATGCTCAACGTGTTGGCGAGCCGGGCTGCGTAAGCACCCGGAGTGAACCACAAAACACTCCGGGTGCTTACGCAACCCGGCTCGCCATGGTAGCTTCCGTTGCCCGTTGTTCCACAATCTCCAATAACAACGGATGCCGGCCGAGCGGCTCGGCTAGCGAGAACGCCACCGTCGGGAATTTCGCCGCGAGTTCGTTTCGAATTTCGATCAAATCCTCCCGCACGTGAACGCCCGGCGAAAGAAAGTACGGCAGCAGCACCACCTCAGTGGCACCTCGGGCCGCGCAAGCTTCGCCCCCGGTGAGGATCGTCGGTTCGGCCAATTCTAAATACGAACATTGCACGAAACCGAACGCACCGCGTTCGCGCATCGCCGAGGCTACGAATTCTAAATCGGCATTCGCTTCGGCCCGTCGGCTACCGTGGGCTATCAATAGTAATGCTCGCATCGTTGGTTCCTAGTGGAAGTTCCTTCGGCCATTTCCTACCTACAACAGGATAGGCAGCGGAACGCTCGCATGACCGGAATGAAAATCGGCCCGTGGATTCTCGGCCCCGAACTCGGCACAGGCCCGATCGGCACCGTCTACCGCGCCGCGCACGCCGAGGATTCCAACAAGCTCGCCGCGGTGAAAATCCTCCGCCCGGAGTTCGCTCAATCGGCGGAATTTCAAGAGAAGTTCCTCGCCGAGATGCTGGCCCTGCACCGGTTGAATCACCCGAACATCGCCCGATTCTACGATAGCGGCATCCACGCCGGTTCCGCCTATTACGCCTGCGAGTTGGTCGAAGGAACCAATCTCGTGGAACTGCTCAAAGCGTCCCGCAAAGCGGACGAACCCGGCATCGATTGGAAGACCCGGGGGTTATCCTTGGCGTTGCAAATCACCCGGGGGTTGCGGCACGGCCATCACCGCAGCCTCCTGCACCGCGACCTGAAGCCGAGCAACATCCTTGTACAATCCGACGGCATTGTGAAGCTCACCGACTTCGGCATCGGCCGCCTCTTCATCGCTTCCCCGTTGAGCTTGCCCTCCGAGCCGATGGGCACCGCCTGCTACTTGGCCCCCGAATACTTCATCGGCAAGCCGCTCACGCGGCGGAGCGATCTCTACGCCTTAGGTGGCGTGCTCTACACGATGTTCTGCGGTCGGCCACCCTACTCGGCGAACACCGCCGCCGAGTTCATGCACAAGCATTGTTACGTGCTTCCCGATCGGCCCGTGCAATTCGTGCCGAAGCTTCCCCTCGATCTCGATGAGTTGATTTGCGATCTGTTGCGGAAGGATCCGAACCGCCGGCCCCCTTCCGCCCCGGCGGTGATCGAGGAGTTGGATCGCATTCGCGGGAAAGCCGAACGCAAAGGCGAACGTGTCGCGTGGCCCGAAGCCGAAGGGGATGGCACGGGAACGATGGCGGCGTTGCAAGCCGAGGTGGCGGCCGACGAGGCATTCGCCGGGAAGGTGCCAAGGCCGTTGATGTCCCGCCCCGCCGTGGTGATTCCGCTGTTCTTGGCGCTGATCGGTTTCGCGCTCGCATTGTATTTTTGGCCGAGGCCAACTGCCGAGGAAATGTTCCAACAGGCCCTGCCATTCATGGCCAGCGAGAACCCCGCCGATTGGGATTTCGCCTGGGAGCAGTACCTTCAACCGTTGAGCGAGAAGTACCCGGCCGCCCACGCGGAAGAGGTGACCGCCGCCCGGTGGAAGATCGCGGATCGCAAAAAATTGAAGCGGGCCATCGACGAAAGCAGTAAAGCCAAGGCCGCATCCGAAGCCGAGCGTTTGTACCTCCGCGGTTTGGCTCTCGTGCAAAGCGGCGATGCCGATCAAGCCCGGCACACTTGGCAAGCATCGCGAATCCTATTCGCCGATCAACCCGAAGAGCAACGGTGGTGGAAGCTGGCGGGGCAAGGGCTTTCCGAACTTACCCAGAAGCCAACGGCGGTCGATCCGCAACGCCAGCGGGGGAAGCAAGAATTGTTGAATCGCATTCAGATTCTGCGGATGCAGGGGAAAAACGTCGAGGCCGACGGGATGCTTTCGGCGTACGAACGAGCGTACGCGGGCGAAGACGGTGCCGATGCGAAGCCGAGGGAGTGATTTCCGAGCCGGAAGCGTAAGCGACGATTGAGTCCACATGTCGTCGTTCACGCTTCCGGCTCAGACCAAATCGTTCAACATCTCCCGCGTTAGCGTGAACTTCTCTCTCGGGATCGTTTCCCAACGGAACATTGGAACCAACTCCTCCGCCGTGATCGGCCGCACTTCGTCGATCCAACCGCACGACCGCGCCAGCAATCCCAATACCGCTTCGGGCTTCACCCCCTCCGCTCGCAGATCGCTCACACGGGTGCCATTGTGGCGTTTGGCCAAGCGTCGGTCATCTTCGCCGTGAACCAAAGGCACGTGGGCGAACTGCGGTGCAGGATATCCCAACACCCGATAGATTAACAACTGCCGGGGCGTCGAGCTGAGGAGATCGTCCCCGCGTACGATTTCCGTCACGCCCGCCGCGGCATCATCGACGACCACCGCGAGTTGATACGCCGGGAGATTCCCCACCCGCCAGACGATGAAATCCCCCCCGGCCAATTGCAAGTCGATGTGCTGTTCCCCGAGAAAGCGATCGGTGAAAGCGGGGGAATCGGTCACGCGGAGCCGCCACGTGAAATCCTTCAACTCCTCTGCATCGGCCGCACGGCGGTGCGAACAGGTTCCCGGATAGGTGGGGCTTTCGTGTTCGAGGTGCGGGGCACTCGCCGCGAGTGCGATATCGGCGCGGGTGCAGGTGCACGGGTAAACGAGTTCCTGCCGTTTCAATTCTTCGAGTCCGGCGAGGTGTTCCAGAAAGCGTTCCGATTGAATCACCGGTTCGCCGTCCCAATCGAGGCCGAGCCATTGCAGATCGCGGATGGCTTGTTCGGTGGCCCCCGGCTTGTTCCGGCCGATGTCGATGTCTTCGATGCGCAAGGAAACGGAGCCACCTTGCGAACGGGCCGAGAGCCAAGCGATGAGGTAGGTGCGTGCGTTGCCGAGGTGTTGGGCGCCCGTGGGGGAAGGCGCCAATCGGCCGCAGGGGGAACGGTTCATGCGAATTGTTGTAGTCCGTTTTGTAGGTCGGTTCCGAACGGTGTGCGGAACACAGCGGAGGCCCGACAGAATTCGCATCGTTCACACGTCGGGCCTCGTCCGCACTTGGTGCGTTCATCGGGGCGACCTACAAGCCGCCGATTCCAGTTCCACTTTTTTTTTCCGACGGGGTCGGTTATAACCCGCAACCCACGGGTGGGAACCCCGGCCAAGGATTGGCCGAAACCCGCCGTTCGATCCATTCCGCCCGCCGTTCCGGCGCCGTTTGACACTGCAAGGATGCACCCATGCCCGCACTCCGCATTTGGATTGCTGCCCTATTTTGCCTCGCCCCCGCATTCGCGGAAACGCCCACGCCCGTTCTCGAAGCCATCGTGCAAGCGAATCGAATGCTCGGGAAAGGGCACGCCGGGGAAGCGGTGAAAATTCTCGAATCGCAACTCGCCAACGCCGAGGGGGACGCGGCCTTCCTCGAAACCCTGCGGGCTGCATATACGGCTGAGATGAAGGAACTCACGGATAACGCCGCGATCGAACGGGTGCGGAGCAAACTCAATGCGGTAGGTTCGCCATCGCTCCCCTTGCCGGTGCTCCCCGGTGAAACCGCCATCGAGCCGGTGAAATCGCCAGTGAGCGATTTCTTGAAGCAGGCCACCGCGATCTTCGATCAAGCTTCGGCCAACGATCCCGGGAAGTACGTCACGGCTCGCGATCTCTTCTGGAAGGCGTTCAACAACAAAGTCCAAATGAACGCCGAGCAAACCTCCGATTGGGCGTACTGCCGCTTGAAGGTGGCCGCGGATCGTTTCAACGGTTCCACCGATGCCGCGACCGCCAAAGAAGTGGCGAAGGAAATCTCGAACACTCTGGCGACCGTTCCGGAGAATGCACAACTCCAAGAGTTGTCCAAAGACTTGCTCGCCGCGGCGAAGAAGCGAGCAGGTTCGACCGAAGTTGCTACCGAAAAGACCGGGTTGGAAACCGAAAGCTTCACCATCCACTGCGATGGGAACGCGAACCTCGCCGAGAAGATCGCACGCCTGGCGGAAGCGAAACGCACCGAGATCTTCACCCGTTGGTCCGGCCCGCCGGGCAGCAAATGGATCCCGAAATGCGAAATCGTGGTCACCGATTCGGCAGAAGCCTTCGCCAATGCTACGAAGCTGCCGACGACCGCCACCGGGTGCGCCAACGCGACCCTGAGCGAAGGCAGGGTAACGGCCCGCCGAATCGTTTTGCGTGCGGACGATACCACGTTATTGGAGAACGCCCTGCCCCGCGAACTCGCCCACATCGTGCTCGCCGATCTATTCCCCTCGCAACCTCCGCCGCGCTGGGCCGAACTCGGCATGGCGGTGCTCGCGTGCAGCGATGGCGAAGTCCAACGCTACCAACGAACGGTACCCCGCATTGCGGGTTCGCAAGAATGGTTGAGCGTGGCCAAGTTGGTGAAAGCCGCCGAGGTGCCCGCCGCCAGCATCACGGCATTCCATGTAGAAAGTGTTTCGCTCGTCGAGTTCTTCGTCCGCTGGCAAGGGGAGAAAGCGTTCACGGCGTTCCTGCGGGACGCTCAACGCTATGGCGTCGAATCGGGGTTCCAACGGCAATACGGGCTGAAGGATTGCGGCCAACTCGAACGCGAATGGAAAAAGAATGTACTCGGGGAGTGAGTGATTGCAGTATTAATCTGCCGAAAGCTTACCATCACTTCCATCACGTTGTTGCCGGTTGAAATCTGCGAGTCGTGCCGCCAAGAACTCGTGGGAAATACGAAATTTGATCTTTTTGATACGCTCAAACGACTGCGTCAGATCTATCAAACCCGCTTTTGCCGCCTCGATCAGGACACCGATCGTACCGATCACTGGAACAGATTCACAATTGGCTACCTTTCGCCCCAATTTCTCATCAATGATGAGCAAGTCGGCTCCGAGCTCCTTGGCTAGAGTGATGGCAGCCGTTTCCCCCGGATCTAGGCCCTGAACCGTTGCGAGATGCTGCGGCGACATCACTTTTAGCCATCCACGGCAAGCAACGAAAATCGCTTCGGCGGAATCGGAATGTTGCTCGGTTCGAAGTTCGGCTTCCACTTCGCACGGGATGACGACTTCGCCATACAGCGACGCCAATACGTCGAGGTGTCCGATTCCCCAAAATGTGATGAGGGGCGAAGTGTCAGAAATGACGATCATAGTCCTTTTGCCGCCATCATTTTCTCATGGTTCCGGAGATCGCTCTCCAGTTCTTCCAGCGTCAGACTTTGGGCCCATTCTTCCCGGTCAACAAGGAATGCGTTCGCCTCGCTCCGAGTGAGACCCAACATCAATCGGAATTCGTAGATTCCGATCTTCTCCTTCCGAAAGAGATCGAGCGCCACCGCTTCGCGGACTTCGGCATCGAAATTCGGATTCTGTTCTCGCAACCGCTGTTCCATCTCAAGGGGCATTTCCAATGTCACGGGCATGGCTTGGCCTCCATATGTGAGTGATCCGTGTTGAGATCATGTTACCCGATTCCCTACAATTTCGGAAGTCGTTCCCTTCCGCCTCTGAGGCCATTCATGTTCCGCATTCTTGCGTTCGCCATCGCATTGATCGTCCTGCCCGCCGCGTTCGCTCAAAAGCCGCCCGCCAAACCGTTTCCCGGTGCGCAACAGGGCGACCAGCTCAAGGTGATGAAAGGCTTCAAAGCCGAGTTGCTGTATTCCGTACCGAAAGAACAGGAAGGCTCGTGGGTTTCGCTCACCACGCTGCCCGGCGGCAAGCTCATCGCCTGCGACCAGTACGGCGGCCTTTTCCGCATAACACCACCGCCCGTCGGCACCAAGGACGGCACCAAGATCGAGAAGCTGGCACTCGACATCGGCGCAGCCCAAGGCCTCTGCTGGGCGTTCGATTCGCTCTACGTCGTCGTGAACAGCGGGGCGAAATCGGGCCTGTACCGTGTGACCGCATCCAAGCCGGGCGGCGAACTCGATAAGGTTGAACTGCTGCGAAAGTTGACCGGGCACAACGGCGGCGGCCTCGGCGAACACGGCCCGCACGCCGTTATCAAGCACCCGGATGGCAAGCGGCTCACGGTCGTCTGCGGCAATCAGACCAAGCTCACGGAAGTCAACACGAGCAAGGTGCCCCAGAACTGGGGCGAGGATCACCTGCTGCCACGGTTGCCCGATGGTAACGGCTTCATGGCCGGCGTGCTCGGGCCAGGCGGCGCGATCTACAACGTCACGCCCGACGGCAAAGAATGGGAACTCTTCAGCGTCGGCTTTCGCAACCAGTACGACGCCGCCTACGACGTCCGCGGCAACCTGTTCACCTACGACGCCGATATGGAATGGGATTACAACACGCCGTGGTACCGCCCCACCCGCGTCTGCCAAGTGCCGGCTGGCAGCGAGTTCGGCTGGCGCAACGGTGCCGGCAAGTACCCGGCGTACTA
>JBBQWA010000071.1:0-15886 GCA_038211045.1 Gemmatales bacterium | reverse complement strand
GCCGCGATCCTGGAAAACGGCACGCTCGAAGGGCAGCGGCAAATCGTCGCCGATCTCGAAACCATCGGCGATGCTGCCCTCGCCGTGAACGTGCAAACCCCGGCCATTTTCATCGTCGGCGAGGTGGTCAACCGTCGCGTTCCGCCACAATTCCTGGCCGCATCCCGCATCCCGCATACCGCACTGGTGAACCGATGATCCGACTGAACACCATCGCCGATGCACCAATCACACGGCAAAAGCTCGTTATCATCGGCAACGGGATGGCCGGGGCTCGCCTCGCCGAAGACATCCTCGTCGCCGATCCGACCCACCCTTTCGACATTGTCATCTACGGCGACGAACCCTACGGCAACTACAATCGCATCCTGCTTTCCAACGTGCTCAACGGCGCCCAAGACGCCAAGGAAATCTTCCTCAACCCGCTGGTGTGGTACGCCGAGAACAACATCGTGCTACGGGCCGGGCAGAAGATCACGAAGATCGACCGCGAACGCCGGATCGTGTATTCGGAAGGCAGCGAGGAAAGCTACGATTTTCTGGTGTTCGCCACGGGATCGCGGCCTTTCGTGCCCCCAGTGCCGGGGACAACGTTCCACGGTGTGTTCGTCTTTCGCACGTTGGATGATTGCCGGAACATCGCCGAGTATGCCAAGGATTGCAAGAACGCCGTGGTGATCGGCGGCGGACTGTTGGGCCTCGAAGCCGCGAAGGGGTTGATGACGCACAACGTGGCTGTCACGGTCGTGGAAATGGGCCCGTGGCTGATGGGCGTGCAACTCGATGAAGCCGGTGGCAAAGTCCTTCAACAGACCATCGAGAAGTTGGGCATCACGGCGAAGTGCGCCGCCGTCACTAAGGAATTCACCGCCGATGAACACAACCGCGTCAACGGGGTGAAACTTGCCGACGGCACGGTGATCCCCGCCGATATGGTCGTGATCTCCGCCGGGATACGGCCGAACAAGGAACTCGCCCAAGAACACGGCATCGCCTGCGACCGCGCGATTCTCGTGGACGACACACTTCAGACCAACGATCCCAGCATCTTCGGCGTCGGCGAATGCGTGCAACACCGCGGCATGGTCTATGGCCTCGTCGCGCCGATCTGGGAACAAACCCGGGTGCTCGCCGAACGCCTCACCGGTAAGAACGCGCAAGCCGAGTACACCGGATCGAAAATCGCCACCAAGCTGAAAGTGATGGGTGTCGAACTCGCATCGATGGGGCGCATCGGCGATTTGAAGCCGACCGATGAAGTGGTCACGTTCGCCGAGCCGGGTCGGCAGGTGTACTGGAAGGCGATCGTCCGCGATGGCAAGGTGAACGCCGCCTGTTTGCTGGGCGACCTCGGCCCGACCGACGAACTCGTGAACTTCTTCAACTCCGAGAAACCCGTTCCCGAGCGCCGGCTCGAACTCTTCTTCGGCGCCGGCACCAAAACCGTCGGCAGCGAATTCAGCCTCGCCGACATGCCCGACGAGAAACAGATTTGCGATTGCAACGGCGTATGCAAGGGCACCATTGTGAAGGCCATCAAAGCCGGGAAGACGACCGTGCCCGCCGTGGGCAAAGCCACCCGCGCCGGCACCGGCTGTGGCTCCTGTAAGAACATGGTGAAGGGCTTGATCGAAGCCGTGGCGGGGGCCGTGAAAGCCGACCCGAGCGAATCGTGGTACGTAGCCGCCGTGCCGATGGATAAACCGACGCTCGTGGATACGGTGAAGGCCCGCGGCCTGAAGAGCGTGAGTGCCGTGCTCCGCGAACTCGGCACCGCCGACGACGAAAAGAGCAAAAATGGCCTCGCTTCCATGCTCAAAAGTATCTGGGGCACCGAGTACATCGACGAACGCGACGCCAGGTACATCAACGACCGCGTTCACGCCAACATTCAGAACGACGGTACCTTCAGCGTCATCCCCCGCATTTACGGCGGGGTCACCACCGCGGATGATCTCATCAAGTTCGGCGAAGTGGCCAAGAAGTACAACGTGCCGATGATCAAGATCACGGGCGGCCAACGCATCGACCTCTTGGGTATCAAGAAAGACGATCTGCCGAAGGTGTGGGCCGACCTCGGCATGCCCAGCGGCCACGCTTACACCAAGGCCCTCCGCACGGTCAAAACGTGCGTCGGTACCGATTTCTGCCGCTACGGCACCAACGATTCCACCGGCCTCGGCATCGCCCTCGAAAAGAAGTTCCAGGGCTTCGAGTTCCCCGCCAAAGTCAAACTCGGCGTGAGCGGTTGCCCGCGGAACTGCGCCGAAAGCACCGTGAAAGATGTCGGCGTGGTCGCAACCGAAGGCGGCGATTGGGACATCCTCATCGGTGGGGCCGCCGGTGCCCACGTTCGCCGGACGGACTTGCTCGGCCGCGTGAAGACCCAAGAGGAAGCGATCCAACTCATCGGCCGTTTCCTCATCTACTACCGCGACAACGCCAAGTGGATCGAGCGAACTTACGATTTCGTCCCCCGCGTCGGCTTGGAGAAACTGCGGGATATTCTTTTGAACGATTCGCTCGGCATCTGCGAACAGCTCGACGAAGAAGTGGCCAAAACCATTGCGGCCTATGTCGATCCGTGGATGGAGCGCGAGAAGCCCGTGTACCCCGGTCAATTCGAACCCGCGAAGAGCATCCCGCTGCCGATGGTGGTGTGAACAATCCTCCACCCAACCAACCCTGCGAGCCCGGAGCGTCAGCGACGGGAGTAAACGTGTTGGAATAACGATAGCAACTCCGGTCGCTCACGTTCCAGGCTCGCAAGGTGTGTTGAACAAGGAATCGTCCGTCGACATTTCGGAGAACCCATGATTGCTTCCCGTATCCGCCTCTGCACCGTCGAAGAACTCCCGCTCGGCCTCGGCCACGCGTTCGACATCGGCGGAACCCAACTCGCCGTGTTCCGCACCCGCGAGAATCGGATCTTCGCCGTCGATGCGATCTGCCCGCACAAGGGCGCCCCGCTCGCCGACGGTATGCTCTCCGGCGATCAGGTCGTCTGCCCGTACCACGTGTTCAAGTTCGATAGCCGCAGCGGCGAGTGCGATCAACCGGGTGTCTGTTCCATTGCCACTTACCCCATCGAGGTGAACGAAGGCACCGTATACGTGCAACTCTAAATGCTCCACTTGCCGCTACTCATGGATACCCCGGTTGCGGAACTCGCGTTCCGCACGCATTGCCCGTACTGCGCGTTCCAATGCGGCATTCGCATGGACGATACTCAGAACGACGATGCCGCGATCGTGCAAGGCGATCCGTACTTCCCCGTGAACAACGGCCAACTCTGCATCAAAGGGTGGACGAGTTCCGCACTCTTGAAACACCCCGAACGATTGCTCCACCCGCTGATCCGCGATTCGCGGAAGGAACCGTTCCGCGAAGCCGGATGGGACGAAGCCTTGGATCGCATCGCCGGGGCGATGATCCGCACGCGGGAGCAACACGGTGCCGATGCCAACGGCGTGTTCGGCTCCGGGGCGCTCACGAACGAAAAAACCTACCTCCTAGGCAAGTTCGCACGCCTCGCGATGGGTACCGCCAACATCGATTACAACGGCCGCTATTGTATGTCGAGTGCCGCGGCGGGCGGGAACCGGGCCTTCGGCATCGATCGGGGATTGCCGTTCCCGGTGGAAGACATCGCCAAAACCGGTCTCGCCATTCTCGTCGGTTCCAACTGCGCGGATACGCTGCCGCCGATCATGCAATGGTTTGAGAAACAAAAATCCAACGGTGGCCGCCTGATCGTGATCGACCCGCGGCGGACGCCCACGGCGAAAGTCGCCGATGCCCACTTGGCCACGACGCCCGGCAGCGACCTCGCGCTCGCCAACGGGTTGCTCTACTTGGCGATCGAAGAAGGATACTTGAACCGCGAATACATCTCCGCTCGAACCAACGGTTTCGAGGCGGTGCGGGCCACGGTGCTCGGCTATCACCCCGCCCACGTCGAGCGCATCACCGGTGTGAGCGAAGCGCAGCTTCGCCTCGCCGTGCGTTGGATGGCCGCGGCGGAATCGTGCATGATCCTTTCCGGTCGCGGGGCGGAACAGCACAGCAAGGGGGCCGATACCTGCAATGCGTGGATCAATCTGGCGCTCGCCTTCGGGTTGCCCGGCAAGCCGAATTCCGGTTGGGGTTGCCTGACGGGGCAGGGGAACGGGCAAGGCGGGCGCGAACACGGACAGAAAGCCGATCAACTTCCAGGTTACCGTTTGATCGAAAACCCGGCTCACCGCGAAGCGATGGCGAAGTTCTGGAACGTGCCCGAGCAAAGCCTGCCGAGGAAGGGGAAGAGCGCCTTTGAGTTGCTCGATTCATTAGGCCCCCTCACCCCCAACCCCACTCCTCAGAGGGGAGAGGGGAGTTCAACGGGCGGCATCCGCACGCTCTTGGTAATGGGTTCCAACGTGGCGGTGGCCTCGCCGGACATGCCGAGGATCGCCGAACGCCTGAAATCGTGCGATTTCCTCGCCGTGTGCGATTCTTTCCTCAGCGAGACAGCGAACGTGGCGGACGTAGTTCTGCCGGTGTACCAGTGGGCCGAGGAAAGCGGCACAATGACGAACCTCGAAGGCCGCGTAATCCGCCGGCGGCGCACGGCCCGGCCACCCCGCGGTGTCCGCGGCGATCTCGATGTGATCCGCGGCTTGGCGGAACGGCTCGGTTGCGCGGAGCAATTCTTTTTCGCCACCACACGCGAAGTCTTCGACGAGTTCCGCGCCGCCACCGCGGGGGCACCCGCCGATTACTCCGGCATCACCTACGAGAAGATCGACGCCCAAGACGGCGTGTTTTGGCCTTGCCCCTCCGAAGAGCACGAAGGCACACCGCGGATGTTCGCCGAGCGGTTTCATCATTCGGATGGCAAGGCGAAGTTTCTGCCAGTGGAACACCGCGAGGGGGGCGAGAAGCCCTGCGAAGCGTACCCCTATTTCTTCACCACCGGGCGTTACAAGGAACACTACAACTCGGGCGTGCAAACGCGGCGGGTGGAGAAGTTGCTGGCCACGCAACCGCTGCCGAGATTGCAGTTGCACCCGACCGTGGCGAACCGGCATTCGATCCTGAGTTCCAGCGTGGTCACACTCGAAAGCCGACGTGGCCGGGCCGAGTTCACCGTCGATATTTCCCAAGATATCCGCCCGGATACGCTCTTCGCCCCGTTCCATTGGGGCGGCAAAGGGGCCGCGAACGCCCTCACCAAAGGGGCGCTCGACCCGACCAGCCGCATGCCCGAATTCAAGCTCGCCGCCGTGAGAATCGCCTCCGTGGGTCGGGGAAGTGAAGGGGGAACCGAATGAAAAAGCGACTCGCCATCATCGGCAACGGCATGGCGTGCGGCCGCCTGCTCGATGAACTCTTCCGCCGCAACGCCGGGGGTGCGTTCGAGATTTCCGTTTACGGGGGGGAATCGCACGGCTGCTACAACCGCATCCTGCTGGGCCGCATCCTCTCGGGCGGCAGCGCCGCCGAGATTACCACCAAGCCCCGCGAATGGTACGCCGAGCGCGGCGTGACGTTCCACTCCGGCACGTTAGTCACCAAGCTCGATACCGCGGAACGCAAGCTCCTCACCGCCGATGGCCGCGAGTTCCCCTACGAAATCGCCGTGCTTGCCACCGGATCGGCCCCGTTCATACCGCCCATGGAAAACCTCAAGGATGAAGCCGGTTGCCCCAAGGAGGGGGCTTTTGTCTTTCGTACGGTCGACGATTGCGAACGCATCCGCAAGTACGCCACGCCGGCATCTTCGGCCGTGGTGATGGGGGGCGGGCTACTCGGTTTGGAGGCGGCGAAAGCGCTCTCCGATCTCGGCTTGCACGTCACCGTCGTTCACATGCCCGAATGGTTGATGAACGTGCAAGTGGATCGCCTCGGCGGCGAGTTGGTGCGAAAAGCCGTGGAAAAACTGGGGATCTTCGTGCGAACCGGCGTGGCCGCGAACCGGATCATCGGTCGAACGAAAGTGCAGGGGATCGGCTTGAAGAACGGCGATACGCTCCCCGCCGATTTGTTGGTGATCGCCGCGGGCATCCGCCCGCAAACCGAATTGGCCACCGCATCGAACATCCCGGTGAAGCGCGGGATCGTGGTGAACGATCTGCTGGCGACCGCCGTGGCCGGAGTCTTTGCCTTGGGCGAATGCGCGGAACACAAGGGCATCGTTTACGGCATCGTGCCGCCGATTTGGGAACAGTGCGAAGTGCTGGCCGACGTTCTCACGGGTGCGAATCCGTTGGCCCGCTACACCGGTTCCAAAGTGTACGCCAAGCTTAAAGTCGCGGGGATCGATGTCGCCAGTATGGGTTTGGTCGAGCCGCAACTCGATACCGACGAAGTGCTGCAAGTGATGGAAGACCGCCGTGGCATTTACCGCAAGCTGATCGTGCGCGATGGCAAACTCATCGGGGCGACGCTCGTGGGGGACGGCGAATCGGCGCCCACGCTCGCACGCTGGTTCGATCGCGGCGATACGCTCCCCATCAATCGCCTCGACTTGCTTTGCAGCGGAGACGTTTCTGCCGCGGCCACCGATCCGGAAATTTGCAACTGCCACCACGTTTGCGAATCGACCATCAAGGCCGCGATCCGAGATGGTTGCGTTTCGTTGCCGACGCTGAGCGCAGCGACCCAAGCGGGCACCGGTTGCGGTTCCTGCAAAGGGCAGTTGGCGAACTTGATTATGAAAGCGAACCCGCCCAAAACGCTGGCGTTGTAACGAACTTCGAGCCGGAAGCGCCAGCGACGATGGGATCGAATCGTCGCTGACGCTTCCGGCACTGAAACACCATTTGTCCCTAATGGAATCCTGCGCATGACCCCTGCACCCATTCCCCGCGAATCGACCTCCGGCGAGCGCATGCGCGTTCTCTGGCTCGGCACCATCGCTTTCACCCTGATGTTCGCCGTGTGGCTCATGCTCGGCATGCTCGCCATCAGCATCAAACCCGAATTCGGCCTGACGGACGGGCAACTATACAACCTCGCACTCGCCGCGATTCTCGCCGGTTCGCTCCTCCGTTTCAACTTCGGCGTCTGGACGGATAAGTACGGCGGCCGCAAAGTGCTCACCGTACTGCTACTGCTCTGCGTCATTCCCACGGCCCTCGTCAGCCAAGTGGCGAACTACACCCAATTGCTCGTCCTCGCGATGATGTTCGGCATCGCCGGAAATTCGTTTTCCGTCGGTATCGCGTGGACCGCCGCGTGGTACCCCAAGGAAAAGCAGGGGTTGGCGCTCGGAGTGTTCGGGGCCGGCAACGTCGGGGCTTCCGTCACGAAACTGTTCGGGCCGATTCTGATCGCATTGGTTCCCGCCGCCGGATTCTTCGGCGGTGCCATCCCGGGCGGTTGGCGGTTCATCCCGTGCGTGTACGCGGTGATGCTGGTAGCGATGGCGGCGGCTGTGTGGTTCCTCGCCCCGAAGCAAGATCGCACCCCTGCCAAGGGCAAAGCCTTCTCGGAAGTGATCGCCCCCATGAAGCACACGCGGGTGTGGGAATACAGCCTGCATTACGTGGTGGTGTTCGGGGCGTACGTCGCGCTTTCGGGTTTGCTGCCGGTGTACATCATGGGGAACTACGGGGCCGAAATCTCGGGAATGCTCGGGTTGAACGAAACGCTGGTTGCCGACTTCACCGCCATCAACGGGATGAAGGGGGAAGCCTTCGATAACTTCCTCAAAGCGAACCCGGCGATCAAAGCGGATCGCTTGTACCTCATCAAATGGATCGGTTTCCTCGCCGCGATTTGCTACGTTTTCCCGGCATCGCTCTTGCGGCCGCTCGGCGGTTGGCTTTCGGATCGCTACGGCGCCAAGATCGTGATGGGTTCCGTGTTCGCCGCGATGATCGGAGCCGGGTTGCTCCTCACTTTGCCCCTCGGTTTGAGCGTTACGGCGTTCATCGCATCGCTGTTCGTACTCGGGGCCAGCATGGGCATCGGCAAAGCGAGCGTGTACAAGATGATTCCGGAATCCTTCCCGCAGAGTGTGGGGGCGGTCGGCGGCATGGTCGGCTTGCTCGGGGCGTTGGGCGGAGTGCTCGTGCCCCTCGGTGCGGTGCCCTTGGTATCGGCCACCAAAATGCCGCAGATGCTGTTCGGTTCGCTATTGATCCTCACCTTCGCCAGCACGGTGTGGTTCACGTGTTCGCTGTTCGCGGCGAGGGTAGCGAAATCCGATCCGGTGTTGGAACCGCTGGCTTCCCCTGCCGCCGCGTGAAGTCCCGAAAGCCCCACCAGTTACTTCTTCGGGTGGGCGTGTTCATTTCTTCCAAAGAATTCGCAGTTCTGCTATCGACATACCGCCCCGCTCATGGCATGGGAGACGGCTTACGGCGGGAGATTCAGAATGGGTATTCGCACTATCGCGGGAGTGATCCTCGGCGTGTTGCACGCTGCGGTCGCGTTGGCGCAATCCTCGGAAGAGATGCCACCGCTCAGCTTGGCCCCGCCGCCGAAATCGTCGGTCGGCCCGGTCATGCCCGGCGTGGTGGTCTCGCAGGACTTGCAATCACCGGTGGAGATCCCTCCGGCACCGCTGCCGATCCCGGTGGCACCGCCGGGGTTGAATTCGGGTCAACGGGTCATCGCGGTCGATTCCGCACGCGCTCCGTTGCGATGGTGGGGTAACGCCGAGTACCTCATTTGGTGGCCGAAGCAGCAACCCCTGATTCCACTCGTGACGGGCAATAACGGCGGCTTCATTCCGGTCGTCGGTTCTCCCGGCACGGCCGTGCTGATCGGCAATTCGAGCGTGAAAACCCTCAACGTGCCCGGCGGGCGGTTCTCACTCGGGGCGAACCTCGGGGGCCAGTACAACTTCGGAATCGAAGCAAATTACTTCTTCCTCGGCACGCAGAACAGCTTCTACTCGAGCGGGGGCTTCCCCCAGGAAGCCTACAGTTTCCTCGGCATTCCGTTCGTCGATCCTTCCTCGAATCAAGAAGATTCGTACTCCCTTCGCACCTTCCGCGACGGCGGCAGCTTGAACGCCTTCACTAGCACCCGGGTGACCGGTTGGGAAGCACTGTTTTCGATGAGTCTTTACGAAATGCCGGGCTTTCGCATCCAAGGCTTACTCGGGTATCGGTACTTCCTCGCCAACGAAGGTTTGCAAATTCAAGTCTCGCAGAACGACACGGTGTTCGATCAGGATTTCCAACTCTTCAATCAGAGCACGCTGCGCTACGACGAGGTGAACACGAGCAATCGTTTCCACGGGGGAACGCTCGGAACGCGGACGAACATCGCGCTCGGTGCGGCGGGTTTCTTCGAACTCGATTCCAAGATTTCCATCGGCAACGTGAAACAAGTGGTTCAACGTTCCGGGGGGAACATCGTGACCACCGAAGGTAACGCCAACCCGGTCGTGACCGACAACAGCGGAATCTTCGTGCAACCGTCGAACGCGGGAAAGTACGTCAACACCTTGTACGCATTCGTGCCCGAGACGGGCATGAAACTCGGCTTCAATTACGGGCCGGCCAAGGTCTACTTCGGCTACAACGTGATCTACTTGAGCCAAGCCGCGAGGCCTTCCGATCAACTCGATCGCACGCTCGAATTGAATCAACTCGCCAACGGCTTTCCCGGCACCTTCAACCGCCCGTCCAACGCCACGGTGAGCAATGATTTCTGGGTGCAAGGGGTGAGCTTCGGCCTCGAACTGAGTTACTGAGCGTAAGCATTTTCCGCGGCCCCGATGCCCGAACCGGGGGTCAGTTTCACGCCCGCCCCGAGCAGCACGATTTCTAATGCGGCCAGCACTTGGAGTACGCTGTTGGGCCGGCTGTTGTAACCCATCAGGCCGATCCGCCAAGCTTTCCCCTTGAAATCGCCGAGGCCGCCGCCGATTTCGATATTGAAATCGTTGAGCATTCGTTTGCGCCCCGCCAGATCGTCGACACCTTCGGGGATGCGCACGGCATTGAGTTGCGGCAGTTGGCACTTCGGCTCGGCGGTGTAGGTCATGCCGAGGGCTCCGAGGCCGGCCTTCAAGGCGAGGTGGTTCTTCATGTGCCTGGCCCACCGCGCCTCTAGCCCTTCCTCGGCGACGATGCGGAGGCCTTCCCGCAAAGCGTAGATCATGGTGATCGGTGCCGTGTGGTGGTAGGCCCGATCCCCGCCCCAGTAGCTTTCGATCGCGCTGAGATCGAGGTACCAACTTTGAACTTTCGACTTGCGGGCTTTCAACACCGCGACGGCGCGTTCGCTCATCGTGACCGGGGAAAGCCCCGGCGGGCAACCCAGCCCCTTTTGCGAGCAACTGAACGCGGCGTCGATCTCCCATTCATCGACTTTCAACGGCGAACAACCGAGCGACGTCACGCAGTCGGCCACGAGGAGCGTATCGAATTCGTGGCAGAGCTTACCCAGGTCTTCCATCGGTTGCGAGGCCCCGGTGGATGTTTCGGCGGAGACGATTCCTAAAACCTTCGGGCGAACTTTCTTGAGTTCGTCCCGCAACCGATTGAGATCGAAGCAGCTCCCCCATTTTTCTTCGAGCACCGTCATTTGGGCGCCCGTGCGACTGCCGACATCGATCATACGGCTGCCGAAGTATCCCATCGAACAAACCATGAGCTTATCGCCCGGTTCGATGAGGTTGACGAGGCAAGTTTCCATCCCGGCCATACCCGTAGCGGAAACGGGGAAGGTGAGGCGGTTCTTGGTTCCGTACGCGTAGCGGAGCAAGTCTTGCGTTTCGGTCATGATTTGCAGGAATTGCGGATCGAGGTGCCCGAGCAGCGGCGTGGTCATGGCGGTGAGCACGCGCGGGTGGGCATCCGACGGGCCTGGCCCGAGGAGCAATCGCGGGGTGGGGCAGAGTTGGCCGGGGATGTTCATGCGAAATCGCCTGTGCGGGTGCGGGAATTGCAATTGTTTTATGGGATTCATTACCGGTTGAAAGCCCGCCGGTGTACGCGGTTCACGCCGACGCATTCGCTCGATCCACAACGAGTTTGCTCACGGTTTTGAACTGCCGGTGGGCCGCATCGCGGAGCCATTCGAATACGATGGCTTCGCACGTCGTCGGGATGCAACCGGCGAGTTCCATGCGTCGCAGCGCGGTCTCGCGGTCGATTTCGCGCCGGCTCGCCACGGCATCGACGGGGACGAAAACGCCGAAACCGGCATTCATCAGATCGAACGCGGTTTGAGCGATGCACACGTGCGTTTCCATTCCCACCAAGATCACGTTGTGCCGGGAATGCACTCGGAGTTCCGCGAGAAAGCCCTCGGCTCCACAGCAACTGAACGCGGTTTTGGAAAGGGCGGGGGATTTCAATCGCTGTGCGATTCCTTGGATCGTTGGCCCCAAGCCTTTCGGGTATTGCTCGGTGGCTGCGATGGGTACATCCAACGCGTCTGCAGCGTCCAAGAGTAATTCGATATTCCGTTGGAATCCTTCCGCACCCGGCATCTTGGCGAGGAGTTTCTCTTGCACGTCCACCACGAGCAGCAAGCTATCGGTACTCGCCGCGCGAGGGATCATGGTATCAGACTTTCTTTTGCGAGAGCCGGGTTTCGAGTTCGCGGATGGCCGAGGAAACTTCCGCCAATTCTTCGTCGGTGAGGCCGATCCCCGCGAAGCGAACTCGGTAGAGTTTGGAGGTGACGAATACGGGAATGGCGGCCACTTCGGGGTGTTCCGGTTCGAGGATGGTTTTCGCGGCTTCCGCAAATTCCTTGGGTGTTTGGCCCGGTTCGCTGCGGATGCCGCCGCGATCCAACACCCGGATCAAATCCTGGTACCACGGGAGCGATACCGCGGAAATCGCGGAATCGGATAGGCGTTTGCGGGAAGAAATCCACCGGCGAAGGAAGCGAATTACCCATGCCGAAATTCCTAAAGCAGCGATCAACCCGGCGAGGGCGAGCAATCGCCGTGGAGCCGCCTCTGCAACCGAGTTCCTGCGTTCGGCGTCGTAGTTCAATACGAATTCCACAAGCGATGAGATCGCCGTTTGCCAGTTCGTGGTATCGAACCAATCGCTGTTCGCTGCTGTGGCATTGCCCGCGGGAGTCGGATCGAGTGAAAGCCAGTGCCAAATGATACCCCCGCGCGCGGTTTCGGGGTCTTCGTACGGGAACCCGGCGGGTGCCGTCCGGGGAATGAGAACTTCCACCCACGCATGGGCGTTTTCCTGACGAACGGAATAACTTCCATCGCCCAGCGATTCTTGACCCTTGTATCCCATCACGAATTGCGCGGGCACACCCACGGATCGCAGTGCCAAACACAACGCGGAGGCGAACCACTGGCAGTGCCCCGCTTTGGTATAGGTGAGGAAATCCTCGATCGGATCGAGGCGGCGATCTTGCCGGCGTAACTTCAACGTGTAAGTGAATTCGGCCGCATTCCGGAACTCCTCGGCGAATGCCCGCGCGACCGATTCGTAGTGTTCGGGTGGAACGTCGAATCCGGTTCGGGTGTCGGCGTTGGCGGTGGCCGCCGGGGGGATCTTTCCTTCCCGTGTGAATCGTTGCAATCGCTCTTGCGCCCACGTTCGTATCGAGGGCACGCGCATCGCGGTGAGCACGCTGCGGGCGCGGGGGAACTGCATATTTTCCGAGAGTTCGAACCCCTCGCCTAAGCCGGGTTCGTGCAAAGGTCGAACCCACTGGCGGTACGCGTACCAACGCCGATTGAGGCTATCGGGGGCGAAGGAGCCATCGTACAGTTGCAGCCACGGGCTTTGTTCGGTGCGGCCCAGCGAGCGAACGGGGATTTCCCCGCCGATCTTCCAAGTGACCGGAGAGTATACCACCGTGCCCGGCGAGTTTTCTTCCGGTTGAAATTCGAGCTGGTACGCACCTGGCCCCAGATCGGGGGGTGGGGCATCGAGCGGCAATCGCCCCGTGCGGATGGTCGCACTCGGTGTAGTCGGGAAACTGCGGCGCACCCATTTGCCATCTTCGTAATCCGAGTAGGAAACCCCGCGCCAGAGGGCATCCGGGTCGAGATCGGTTTTTTTCGTCCCATCGGCGTTGGTGGCCACGATCCGCAACGCCAGATCGCGGTTGATGTTCAAATCGCCGATTTTGTTGATATCGTGGCTGTTTTCGAGGGTGAAACCGGTTTCCATCCGGGCTTTGCCGAACGACCATTTTTCGGCGGTGGCCCGGGGAACGAGAAGGAATGCGGCGATTCCCACAATTGAACAGAAGGCCAAAGAACCGGCGAGGAAGCGTGCCAGTGGCCAAACGTGGAACGCTCGCTCGGGGGCGTTCAACATCGGTTCGGGCGGAGCGATTTTCGTCGGCATCGGTGGAATCTGCCCGGCTGCGGAACGCAGGTAGAGCAAGCTGATGCTCCACATGGCGGACACCATATACACGGAGAGGATTGCCGCGAACGGGCCGGTTTCACTCATGGATGCCCCCAACGCGATGGCAGCTAAACCGATGCCTTGCATCGTCCACCAGTCGCCGAGGTGTTTGGGCCGCAAGAGCTTCGCCGGGATCAGCACCATGAGGAAGGGGCCGACGTACGGGAGCAACAATCCGGGTTGGAGCAACAGCGCCGCGAAACCATCTTCGCGCTGGCTCACTTCGGTGGCCACCCACATCACGGTGGCCAAGGCGATCCCCGCTCCGAACAGATTCGACGCCTTCAAACCGAGGGTCAAACGTCGATCCCACACGAACGCAGCGATGATGAGTGAGATCACCAGCACGGTGACGAGCGTGACCCCCGCCACCAAATCCCATTCCGAATAGCCCAAGCCCGCGCACGCCAATACCAGCGTAAGGCACATGGCGAACCGGAAATGGAAATCGCTGGGCATGGGGTCAACCCGCACGGAGGTGTTTGGATTCTACCGCCGGTGGGGTGTGATACGCAGGATTTTCTCGAGGCGGCCGATACCAATGCGGTGCGTAATCGGGTGACACCGCCAATACCGGGAATCCCGCCGCCGCGAACTCCCCCGGCCAACGGCTTCCGGAACGGCTGCTCACGAATACACGGTGGGCGTGCCGAAAAGCTACCGCATGTTTGGCCAGATCGAATCCCATCGATTCGGTTTCCCCCGCGATGTCCGCCAGAATTCGTAGGCTCGAACGATTGCCCGGCACCACGCGCACGATGCCCCCGGCATGGCCGAGCACCAGCAACCGCACGCGGGCCGGGGCTTCGCACCTGGACCATTCCCAAGCGAGGGTCGCCGCGAGGCTCAAGGCCCACTCCAACGGCTCGTAAGGGAGATCGTTCGATGGTGCGAACGCTTCGACGATGAGGACCATATCGCGGGGGGTCGAAGCATCGTATTCGCGCACGTGCAGCGCCCCGCGGCGGGCCGTGGTTTTCCAATGGATATCCCGAGGGTTGTCGCCGGTGCGGTACGGGCGGATGCCGCGGACGTCCCCTTCGGTGGGCCAATGTTGAATCGATGTTCGCATCTTTCGATTCTCCCCGAAGCCCACGCTGCGGAGCCATTTTCGCAATCGGGCTTCGTGGATCGCACCGAGGGCGGGGAGAACGAACAATTCGGGAACGATCGCCAATTCTTTTTTGTATTCGACGATACCGAAAGGGTACGCCGAGATCGCCGCGAATTTCCCCAAGCGATGGCAACCCCGCGTGGGGAAGGTGGCATCGCGCGAAGCCCGGATCGAAGTGCGTGGGGGCAATTCTGGGAAGAGCCAGCGTAAGCCGAGGGGCGTTTCGATTCGCAACGTGCAATGTTTGGAAGAGGAATTGATCAACTCGAAGCTCACGGCGAGCGGTTCCCCCGCGAACCCGGTTCCGCCTTCGCCAGGGTTCAACCGAATTCCGCGCACGATACGCCGGGCGATCCAACCTTGGCACACCATCAAGCCGAGGAGCACGAAACCGAGGATGAGCAACAGATTGATCGATTTGCTCCAGCCGATCAAGCCGATCGAAACGGAGATTCCCAACCACCACAGAGCGGATTTGCCGAGCCGGAACCGCGAAGAGAATTTTCCGGTCATGGTGCCCCGTTCAAACCGGAACGTTCACGCGAGTGAGAATTTCTTCGACGATGGCTTCGCTGGTTCGGCCCGATTGCGAACCCCAATCTTTGCCGATGAGCCGGTGCGCGAGCACGGGAACCGCGAGCGCTTTGACATCGTCCGGCGTGGCATAATGGCGCCCGGAGAGCATCGCGTGGGCTTGGACGGCCCGGTAGAAGGCGAGGGCCGCACGGGTACTCACGCCCAGCGAAACCCCGGGGTGAACGCGAGTGGCTTCCGCGAGATCGAGCAGGTACGCCGCGACCGACGGTTCGACCCGAATGTTCCGCACGACCGATTGCAGAGCCACGATATCGCCCGGCCGCAACACCGGCTTCAAGTGATCGACCGGTTCCCCGGAGCGGTGCTGGGTGAGAATCGCCAACTCGGCGGCTCGGGCCGGATAGCCAATGCGAACCCGCAGGAGGAAACGATCGAGTTGGCTTTCGGGCAGGGCGTACGTGCCCTCGAATTCGTAGGGGTTCTGCGTGGCGAGTACCAAGAACGGCGGCCCGAGGGGCCGGGTGACACCGTCGCTCGTCACTTGGCGTTCGCTCATCGCTTCGAGTAACGCCGATTGCGTGCGCGGGGTGGCCCGGTTGATTTCATCCGCGAGTACGACCTGCGTGAAGATCGGCCCCGGTTGGAACTCGAACTTGGCATCGCGTTGGTTGTAGATGTTCGTTCCGAGGAGATCGCCGGGGAGTAAATCCGGGGTGAATTGAATCCGGCTGAATTTGCACTCGATGCTGCGGGCGAGCGCTTTCGCCAACAGCGTTTTGCCCACGCCGGGAACGTCTTCGAGCAGCAGGTGCCCGTCGGCGAGCAAAGCGATGACCGCCAGACGAATCACTTCCGGCTTGCCGAGGAACACGCCCGCCACGTTGGTTTG
>JBBQWA010000070.1:0-15945 GCA_038211045.1 Gemmatales bacterium | reverse complement strand
CGAGCAGGCCCGGCCCTAAAACGCGATGCACTTCAATGGCCGCACCGATCACTTCGCCGGTCAATTCTTCTTCATGATCCATCTATAATCTCCTTGTTTTCTCCGTGCCCCCGTGACTCCGTGGTTAGCATTCAATTCTTATACCAAACTTCTGCACTTCAGTGGCCGCACCGATGACTACACCACTCAATTCTTCATCGTGATCCATGTTTCCTACTGTTGATTCTTCTCCGTGCCTCCGAGGTTAGTTCCCGACAATAATTCCGAATCGCCGCACCAGCCCTTCTAACTCTTGCCGGAGGAATGCGAAGCTCGGGGCGATGAAGAAATCGACTTGCATCTTGGAAGGATCGTAATCCTGTTCGATCACATCGTTCGTGAGGAACGGCCGTCGGCGGGCATCCTTGCTGAACAGTGAATGAGGGATTTCGCCGAAACTCGATTGGATGCCGGCGCCGAAGACTTTCACTTCGCCGTGCTCCTCGATCAATCCGAATTCGATACTGAACCAACTGAACCGCTTGAGGGCCAACACTTGATCGCCGTGCGGCGTGGTCGCGGCGGCTTTGCCGATGAGCGTGAGCAACTCCGCGTAATCGCGGTTCATCAGCGGCGGCACGTGCCCCAAGCAATCGTGGATCATGTCCGGTTCCGGCGTGAATTCCGGATGGCTCCCGTGCCGGAGGAACTGCGTGACGGGGAAACCCCGCTCGGCGATCGATTCGTAAAACGTACGGTAGGGTAGGGCACCCTCCGCGGGCACGAGGTGCATGTTCGTTTCGCGTTGCACCCGTTCGCTGAGTGTGCGGAGTTGCGGGATCGAATCCGAAGTGATCGCCAGTTCCTTCTTCGCTTTCAGATAGATTTCGCTGGCGTATTTGTGGTGGAGTTCGTCGAGTTGGATCGTCACTTCGCGCCAGATACGGGTTTCTTCATTCGTGTATTCGACGAACGGCGGGCCGAGGCGTTCGAGCCGTTGCTTGCGCGTTAGATCGAAGAGGAACTTCCGCCGGGCGATATACTCGGCATCGCCAAGCCCGGGGTGTTCCGGTTCGAGTTCGAACACCGCAACATCCGGCGGCGCGACCATGCGGTTCGCGTCGAACGCTTGGCCGTACTCGGTTAGCATCGGTTCCGTCATGGGGGATTCCTCCGTGAACAACAGCCATCCATATCTTATCTTTTCCGATTGTCGGACAATAGGGAGAATCGAATGCACGCAGCCTATTACGATGGGATCGGCACCCCCGAAGTAATCCACTATGGGGAAATCGCCACGCCGGAACCGAAGCCGGGGGAAGTGCTCGTTCGCGTATCGGCGGCGAGCGTGAACCCATTGGATGTATACATCCGCGGCGGTTTGGTGAAGATGCCCACGCCGTTCCCCTTCGTTCCGGGTGCCGATCTCGCGGGAACGGTCGAGGCGGTGGGCACGGGTTGCAAACGGTTCAAAATCGGCGACCGGGTGTGGGGAAGCAACCAAGGAATGCTCGGTCGCCAAGGGACGTTCGCCGAGTTTGCGGCGGTAAATGAAGATTTCCTCTATCCGTTGCCCGACGGCGTTCCCGAACAAACCGCGGCGGCCCTCGCCTTGGTCGGCATCACGGCTCACCTCGGGCTGTTCTGGCGCGGCAACCTTCAGGCGGGCCAAACGGTATTTGTAAACGGCGGCACTGGCGGCGTGGGCCTGTGCGTGATTCAAATGGCGAAGATCGCCGGGGCGAAGGTGATCGCGACGGTCGGCTCCGAAGCCAAGGCGACGCTGGCGAAACAGTTCGGTGCCGATGCGACCATCAACTACAAGACCGACGACATCATCCACGCCGTGAAAGACGCCACGGCTGGCCGCGGCATCGACGTGTACTACGAAACTCAACCCCCCACCGATTTCGCTCCCACCGTGGAAATGATGGCCCCGCGTGGTCGCATCATCGTGATGGCGGGCCGCAACGCCGAGCCGACTCTGCCGAACGGCGCCTTCTACGTGAAGGGCCTGCAATTGTTGGGGTTCGCCATGTTCAATTGCACGCCGGAGGAACAGCGGGCCTGCGCGGAAGACATGAACCGTTGGATGAAAGCAGGAACGCTGAAACCGCATATCGGCAAGGTGTTCCCTTTTCGGGATGCTTCCGCCGCCCACCAGTTGCAGGAAGAGAACACCCTCGGCAAAGCGGGAACCCTTTCGGGGAAGATCGTTATGGTTCCGGGTGAATGAATGGATTCTACCCGATCCGCGATGCGGGTCTTCGAGCGAAGCGCTCCGCTCGAAGACTCGTGCCGCGGCCAAACAAATCGTTGAGTTTGTTGACACTCCCGCACGCAAACGTTACCTTCACCGTATCCTCTCACACTGGCCCGCCCGCGATTCGCACTATGCCGCCGATGGATCACCCCCATTCCCGCGAGTTGAAAATTCTCGCCGATTGCCAAAAGGCGATCGGCTACCGTTTCCAAAAGCCCGAACTCCTCCGGGCGGCCCTCACGCACACCTCGGGGGCCTTCACGCGTCAAGGTTCCAACGAACGTATGGAATTCCTGGGGGATAGCGTGCTCGGCCTCGTCACTTGCGAAATCCTCTATTCCCGGTTCCCGGATTACCAAGAAGGGGACATGACGAAGGTGAAATCGGTGGTCGTCAGCCGGAAGACTTGCGCCGAGTTCAGCAAGCAAGTCGGATTGGGCGATTACCTCTTCCTCGGGAAAGGGGTCTCTACGAGTGGGGAAATCCCTTCGAACATTCTCGCGGATGTGTTCGAGGCGCTCGTCGCGGCGATCTTCCTCGATGGCGGTTACGGAATCGCCCGCGGCTTCGTGGCCGATTTCGTGGAACCGGAGGTGGATCGGGTCGCCGAGGATGCCATCGGCAACAATGCGAAATCGCAATTGCAACAGCTGGCCCAGAAGCAATTCGGCAATCCGCCGCGGTACCTCGTTCTCGATGAACAAGGCCCCGATCACGATAAATGCTTCAAGATCTCGGCGGAAATCTCGGGGCAGCGTTACACCCCGGTTTGGGGCCGGAACAAAAAAGAAGCCGAACTCCGAGCCGCGTTGAATGCCCTCGCCGAGATCCGCGGCGACGAGATCCCTTTCCCCCTGTGTTGAGCGCAGCCATGCCCCTCGAATATCCGGTCGCATGCCATAGCGAAAACTGCTCGCATCCGGTTCGATTCAAAATCGCCGCAGAGTGGAGCGACGGGATGACCCACGAATTGAAAACCTACTCGCTCGCTTGCGAAGCGTGCTTAGCGCTGCTGCTGCGATTGGCTCACGCGAGGAACAAAGCCTGCCCGCGCACCCCCGGCGAAACCCTCGGCAAACCGGGAGTGTACGAACGACAGAACGCCCGGAACCCCCGGGATTTGCTCCCCCGCAGCGACCTCGGATTGGGATGATTTTCCTTCCGCGGACGCCGTTATAGAGCGGTCTTCACATTATCATAGCGGTTCTACTTTACACACGATCCTTAGTGCGGCAAAGAACCGCTACGATTTTGTGTGGCACGCTCGAATCCCATTTTTACTACGAAAGCTTGGCCGTGGTGCCCGGTTGGTAATCGATCACTTCGAGTTCCACGCGGCGGGCGCCATTCCATTCGTTGATCTTCGGGGTGAACGCCAAGCAACATTGCCCGCCCTGAGAAAGAAGGTCGTCCAAGTGTTCGGCCATGCCGAAGGCCACGGCCCGCAGCGTGGTGTTCCCTTGCTTCACCCGGAACGAAAGGTGCCGCTCGCCTTGGCCCATTTTCTTGGGCATTTCGATCGTTAAGCCGGTGGCGAGGAATTTCGGCCTCGGGTTCTCCGAACCGTAGGGTTCGAGTTTGTCGATGTCTTGGAGCAAGCCGTAAGTGAGGGACGCCAGCGGGAGTTCCGCATCGAGGTGGAGTTGCGGTGAAGCGGGGCCGCTCGGGCTGAGTTCGGAAATCGCTTTGCAGAAACGTTCCCGCAACTCCGCCACGTTCCCATTCTTCACTTTGAACCCCGCGGCGGCAGCGTGACCGCCGTGGCCTTCGAGGATGTCGTCGCACGCTTGCAACGCTCGGTTCACGGCGATCCCGGCTACGGAGCGCGCGGAACCGGTCGAGATGCCTTCCTCTTTCAAGGCCACGATCAACGTCGGCCGCGCGTAGTATTCCGCGATCCGCCCGGCGACGATGCCCACCACCCCGGCGTGCCAATCGGCGTTCGCCAGCACGATGGCGCTCCGAGTGTGGTAACCCTCGGCTTCTACCGAATCGCGGGCCTCCTTCACGATCTTGCGTTCGATCGCTTGGCGTTCCTTGTTCTGCCCTTCGAGGAACTCGGCGATTTCCTTCGCCTTCACCGCGCTCTTCGTGGTCAGCAGTTCGACGACCAAGCGGGCGCAGCCCAACCGGCCGGCAGCGTTAATACGCGGGGCCACTCGGTAGCCAACATCTTCGGCCCGCAGCGGCTTCCCCTCGGCCAACCCCGATACGGTGAGCAGAGCTTGAATGCCCACGGGCGGCGCCGCGACCAATCGCTTCAACCCGTGTTTGACGAACACGCGGTTCTCGTTCCGCAACGGCACCACATCGGCGATCAGGCCCAACGCGGAAAGGCCCATCGCATCGAGGAGGAATTCCCGCAAATCGGCCGTGACCCGTTCGGACCCCGAGATTCTCTGGGCGACTGCCCACGCCAATTTGAAGGCGACGCCCGCACCGCACAAGCCGCCGAAGGGATATTGGGAATCGGGCAACCTCGGGTGGACGACCGCATCGGCCGCGGGCAGTTCGGCCTTCATCTCGTGGTGATCGGTAATGATGATCGCGAGGCCGAGTTCCTTGGCCAAGGCCGTCTCGGCGATGCTGGCGATGCCGCAATCGACCGTGATGAGGAGGGCCACGCCGTCGGCGGCGAGTTGGCGAACGGCCGCGGCGTTCACGCCGTAGCCTTCGTCCAAGCGGTGGGGAACATAGAAGCTGACCGGGGCGTTGAGGCGTTGCAGTAGATTCAGCAGGATGGCCGTGCCAGTGGTGCCGTCGACATCGTAATCGCCGTAGATACAGATTTTGCCGGAGTTGAGGATCGTTTTGTGAATGATCTCCACGGCGAGTTCCAAGCCGGGGAGCAAATGGGGCGCGTGCAATCCGGACATGGGGGAATCGAGGAACGAACGAACTTCTTTGGGATCGGAAAGGCCGCGATTCAATAGAAGTTGGGCCACGATCGGGGAGACCCCCGCGTTCTTGGCGAGTTGTTGGCATGCGGCATCCTCGGTGGGGGCGAGGTGCCATTCGCGGGTGGCGCGGGGCAAAGCGATTCTCCGGGCATTCTGTGAAACGGATAGTTTACCGAAACGGAATGGCAGTTACCGTGGAAACAACAGTTCCCCGCGGCACCGTGCGCAGATTGGCTTTAACCCGACCGCTTTTCGTGTGGGGCCGGGGATATTTCCTTCCGAGTTTTCAACGCCCCCACAAAAATGGGCGATAGTTCTCGAAGTTACTTCGGATTCGTATTCCGGCTCGTTGCCGGGATCGAAACAGGACACCCGAAGCCCCTCCGGTTCTCCCGGTCGCCCGATGGCACCGTGAAAGCACCGTGGCTTGCGTCCCTGAGTTCCTCGAGGAGGTTTGATACTGTGAACACTGCTTTACTTTTGATGAGTGCCGTCTTGTCGCCCGGCTTCGGCGGCGGCTCGACCAACTGCGGCGGCTGTGCGGCTACCGCACCCGTTTGCGAAACCGCTTGTGCACCGGCCTGTGGCCCGCGCGTCACCTTGATGGATCGCATCAAGGCCTGCTTCGCCAAGAAGAGCGACGATTGTTGCCCCGCCCCGACCTGTGCCCCCGCTTGTGCGGCCCCGGCTCCGGTTTGTGCACCGGCTCCGGTTTGTGCACCGGCTCCGGTTTGTGCTCCGACCTGTGAAGTAGTCTGCGATCCTTGCGCCAAGAAGCCCGGCCTCTTGGAACGGATCAAAGCCCGCTTCTGCAAGAAGCCTTGCGAAGCGACCTGTGACAGTTGCACCAGCGGTTGCGGTACCCCCGGTGGTTGCAGCACCGGCGCCCCCGCCGTGGCTCCTGCCGTTCCGGTTGAAGCCCCCAAGGAAATGCCGAAGCCGAAGGAAGAACCTAAACCGAAGACCACCACCTTGGTGATCCCAACGGCTCCTTTGGTCGTGGGTAGCAACAGCCGTTACTAAGCCAATTTTTTCCTTTTTCCCGCAAGGGGAGAGGGGAGTAGACACTTCCTGCGCGGCTCCGGTTTTCCGGGGCCGCGTGGTCGTTTCACGATCGCTTTGTGCAAACTTCGCTCAATTTCCCCAATCGGCACTGGCATCGGGAAGCGCTCGCCATAGGATTTCCGCATGCACCCGGAAGCACTGCGATTTGCGGCGGAGTAAGCCATGACCACGGCCACCGGCGAGATGGAACTCGCATTCAAGATCGCGCGTTTAGTCGAAGAGAGGGGCTGGAATCAGGAAGATTTCGCCCGGATCGCACAACTCAACCGCCACACGATTCGACAAATCCTCACGGCGGGGCCGAAACGCCGCCTCCGCAACGCCACTGTTTCGCAGTGTGCCGATGCCCTCGGCCTCACCGTCAACGAACTGCGCACGCTCCCGCTCGAACGCCTGCTCCCGCGTATGCACGGCAAGCCGCCGGCAAACGAAGAAGCGGTGAAACTCCTGCAATCGAAGGCGAATTTGCCAGAAATGGTTTCGTGGCTGGAACGCAATACCGAGCGGGCCGAAGAATTTCTGCCCGAAGAAATCACCGAGTTGTTGGCGATGCAGGAATCGGGCGGCGCCATGGAACGCTTGGGCGTCGAACAGTGCGTATCGATGATCGAACGCCGCAGGCAGTTAATCGATCACGTCCGGGTAATTGCCGGTTCCGAATACATCGAGCATTTGGAAAAGGTCGTCGAACTGATGTACGATCGCGTGACGGCCACCCGGCACATGAACGGCACGCCGAAACGATCCTGATTACGGCTTCGCCGCACGGCCCGGTTCCCTCAGTCCTTTGCCGGTTCGTTTTGTGAGTGCGTCGCCCAAATCTTCCCGGGCCAGTTCCGCATATTCCAACAACTTCTTCACCACGCCCGGATTCTCGGCCGCCACATCCTTCGATTCTCCAACGTCGGAGGTCATATTGAACAGTTGCGCCTTTTCAATCTTTGCCTGCTTGTACTTCCCCGGAACCCCATCCTTCCCCGGTGCTTGCCCTTGCATGGTTCGATACGCGTGCGGCAGTACGAGTTTCCACGGCCCGCTGCGAAGCGCGTGCAATTCGTTCGTGTGATAGTAATAATAATAGGCTCCGTGCGGGCACTTCGCCCCCGGTTCGCCCCGCAACATCGGGCCGATGTCCAAGCCATCGATCTTTTCTTTGGGCAACTCGGCTCCGATGAATTTGGCCACGGTGGGCAGAACGTCGATAGTCATGGCAGGTTCCTTGCAGATGGAACCCGCGGGGATCACCCCTGGCCACCGTGCGATCATCGGCACGCGAACGCCGCCGTCCCACGCGGTGCCTTTGCCTTCTCTCAACGGTTCGGCGCTGCCGCCGTGGTTACCGTAACTGAGCCACGGGCCGTTATCCGAGGTGAAGATCACCAGCGTATTCTCGGCGAGTTTGTGCGTTTCGAGGGCTTGGAGGATGCTGCCCACGGAGGCGTCGATTTCTTGGATCACATCGCCGTAGATGCCGCGTTCGGATTTCCCCCGGAACGATTCCCCGGCGAAGAGCGGAACGTGGGGCATCGAATGGGCGACGTACAAAAAGAAAGGTTTGGCTTTGTTCTCGCCGAGGAACTTCACCGCGCGTTCGGTGTATGCTGCGGTGAGCTTCGATTGATCGTTCGGGGAAACATTCGGGTTCACGATCGTATCGCCGTCGTACATCGGCAAGTTGGGGTACGTTCCCTTTTTGGCTTCCGGGTGGTGAGGCCACATATCGTTGGAATAGGGAAGGCCGAGGTAGGAATCGAACCCTTGCTTGGTGGGGAAGAATTCCGGGCGGCTGCCCAAGTGCCATTTGCCCACCATGCCCGTGGCGTAGCCCCGGGATTTGCAAACTTCCGCCAAGGTGGTTTCCTCGGGATTCAAACCGATGTTCGCATTCGGCCCGAGGGCACCGTGGATGCCGACGCGGTTGGAATAACACCCCGTGAGTAGCGATGCCCGCGAGGCCGAGCAAACCGCCTGCGAAACGTAGAAATCGGTGAATCGAACGCCTTCCTTGGCCAACCCATCCAAGTTCGGCGTGGCGAAACCTTTCGCCCCGAAACAGCCGACGTCGGCATAGCCTTGATCGTCGGTGAAAATGATCACGATGTTGGGCTTGGCCGCGCGTTCCGCCGCGGTGAGAGCAGAGGACGCGAAGATGATTGATGCGGTGAGTAATCGGTAGATCATTCTTGCGACTCTTATGGAATCCCATCCGCAGCGGGTTTTAAGGCGAACGGCAGTTTTATCTTACCCTCTCCCGTTGGGGGAAGGGGCATTGGAACCAACGAAAAAACCCCGGTCGAATGACCGGGGTTTTTCGTTGATACCTTCAGAGATTGCAGATCAACCGATGGGAGGGGGAACGGAATCGGGATCGGATTCGCCCGGAGCCGGGTCATTATCTTCGATCACGGGAGTATCCACACCATCGCCATCGATCGGAGGAGGCGGGGGAAGTTCCTCGCCTTCGGGTTCGAGGCCAGAATCATCGAATGGAACATCCGCACCTTCATCGCCGATCGGCGGCGGCACATCATCCGGGTCGATCGGCGGAAGAGTTTCATCTATCACTTCTACCGGTGGCAGTACCGGCGCTTCGACTTCGCCTTCGCTAGGCGGGTTGGCGGGCAATGGCACTCCCGGATCATTTTCACCTGCGACCGGTGGAGGAGCTTCCTCGCTCGGCGGCGCCGTCGGTTCGACCACGATAACTTGGAAGGGATCGGTGGAGGAAGGGTTGTCGCGGGATTCCAAACGGAAAAGTGTCGGTTTGAACTTAAAACTCATGCTCATGGCTCCGATGGAAAATGAGTGAGGGTGCTTCGCAGGAGCATGCCGATTACCGGCAAGTCGTCTGTGAGAATAAAGTACTCGCTGTGCAATAACTTTGCAATCAAATTTGTTACGACCGGCATCGAATTTTCATGCCCAAGTGGACACGCAAGCCGATTTGCGAGAAAAAACGAGGGCCACACTCGGGGCTGCAACTCGATTTCCCAACAGATTTCAGCCAGAATTGCGCTGCCAGAGGAGATTCAGAGCGGAGCGGAATTTCTATGCTTCGCCGAAAAGAATTTCCGAAAATGATTGAAGTGAAGTCACGGATTCAGGACAGAAGCGAAGCGGATTGCTTCCAAGGAATGAAAAAAGCCGAGGGTTGAACCCCGGCTTTCGGTGAATCAGGCTGACGCGAAATCACTTTACTTCTTTCTTGGTGTACTTGCCTTCCACAGCCCCTTTTCCAGCCTCGGCGTTCTCGTTGGCATCGAAATCGGAAATCGTGGCTTCTTTCTTCTCGACCTTCAATTTGAATTGGAACGTGAAACCGTCTTTGGGATCGAACGGGAACTCCCCTTTCAACGTTTTCTTAGTCATTTTCACCTTCACCAACCCGTCTTTCTCAGTTGTGTACGTGCAATGCATCGTAATGGAATTCTCGCCGGCTTCCACTTTGTAATCGAGTTCGCCCGGCTTGGTGAAGTTTACGGTCAGGCTCAAGCCATCGGCCTCCTTCACCCATACCCCGGTGTATTTGGGGGCTTCCTCGGCGCGGGCGTGGAACGAAAGAACCAAACTCAAGATCCCGGCGAAAGAGAAAAGGCGAGTCATCGAAGTGTTCCTCTTAGATAGAAAAACCGGGGCGGAAGGCACCGATACAAAGAATTATAGGCGAACGATCAACGCGCGCAGAAACTTTCCGTCTTGACCGATTTGGCCACGCAAAGATTTCTACCTTCGGCTTTTGCTTCGGCGAGGTTGGCGGCGGCTTTCTCGCGGAGTTGTTCGTAATTGCACGGGCAATCGGCCTCGGCGGTGGCGAAGCCGATACTGATCGTGAGTGGGATCGGCGTTCCGTGGAATTCGAGAACCGAATCTTGAACGGCAATCCGCAGTCGTTCGCCGAGGATGCGGGCACCCTCCAAATCGGTTTCGGGGGCGATGACGAGGAATTCTTCGCCGCCGACGCGGCCGACGGAATCGGTGGCGCGAACGGTGCGCTGCAACGTCTTGGCCAGTTGCGAAAGGACGTGATCTCCGCCGGAGAGGAGGTGTAGGGTGTTGATTTGTTTGAAACGATCCGCATCCACCAAACCCAAGGAAATCGGTGCATTCACCCGCGTTCGGCGGAGCATTTCTTTGCGGGCGACGATGTCGATCGCCCGGCGATTCGGCAAGCCGGTGAGGGCGTCCGTCAGGGCCATCTTCCCGAGAATTTGGTTCATCACCTTGAGATCTTGGGTGCGTTCTTGCACCCGCTGTTCGAGTTCGGCGTTCAACGCCCGCATATCCACCAGAAGTTGATCGTGGCTGCGTTCCAACAACAAACTCTTGGCCACATCTTTCAGATGGTTGAGCAGATCGATGCCGCGCCACGGTTTGAGGATCAAGCGGTGCACCCGGCAGCAGTTGATGGCATCGGCGGCATCTTGGAGTCGAGCCGTGCCGGTGACGAGAACCCTAGCGGTACGAATAGAATTCCGGTTGACCCATTCCAAGAGGTGCATCCCCGAGGCATCGGGCAATTGCAAGTCGGTCATCACGATATCGACCGAACGCGACGAAACGATCTGTTTTGCCTTATCTACGCTGTTCGCCGTTAAAACTTCGAATTCGCCGCCGAGTTGATGCATCAAGAGAGTGAGCACGGCGGGTTCGTCATCCACCACGAGGAGTGTGCAAGTGTCACGGGTGGGTGCGTAGGGAAGGGGATTGCCAGCCTTCAGTACGGCGTCGGAATCGAGGAGTCGAGCCAAAGCGTTCACGAGTACCGAACCTCCCTGCGTTCCGGTAGCCCAATCCGTGGGACATCCGCTCTTTCATTCATTATGGAATCCACATTAAACATATTACACGAACGGTATCGCGGTGAGGAATCCGTTCGGTTCGTGAGAAAAATCTGTGTTACCTCCACGCTGCAAAATCCACGAATTTCTCCAGAATTTCAGGCGTATTCACTCGAATCGGCATATCCCTCTCGGCTATTTGGACGTTGGTATCCAAACTGCACAGAAAAAAGTGCGCGATTTTGTCGAAATCGCTTGAACGGGTTCAACTTGCCAGTTACAATCCAGCAGTTGAAGAAATGAAGTGGGGGAGAAGATCGAGGGAAACTGCGATCGTGCCCGCCATTTGGGTTGTACCGATCATTCGGCTCTTGTGCGGCTTCCAGTTAAGCCCCGAGTCTCGCTCGTATGCGAATATGATCGCACTCCGGTTAACCCGGTGTACTGCCCAAAACGCTGCGTAACGAATCGTTTTCTTATTTGCCCTTACTCCTCGTAAGTATCCTTTCGGTTGAACCCGCAGGATGCCGATGTAGTATTTTCGGGGTTTCAAGCCGGGTGTATCCGGCAACTCCACGATTCGCTTCCTCCATTACGGACGATCCGCGAATACTGGAGCACTGTTTTCCACAACCTCTTGCTGCCAATCTTATTGGCAAAAAGGCCAGCCATGACGACCGCCCGACGGACCCGCCAAGTTCCGTCTGCCAAAGTCGCCGATGAAACCGCGGTAACGACTTTTTCCTCGGATTTGCTCACACCTGAAGAAGAACGCGAACTTCTGACCAACTTCTGGGATTGCAAAAACGAACTGGTTCGCGTGCTGCTCCGCCATTTCCCCGATCTCCGGGCGAATCGGCCGCCGCTCGAACCTTGGCCCATGGCCCAGTTCATCCGAGATAATTGCCTCGAAAACACCCGAGAAGTGACAGCCGTCAAGCGTTTGCATACTCGCTACGTTCACTTAAAGCACCGTCTCGCGAGCGCCAATATCCGTTTGGCAGCCCACGTAGCCAAGCGTTTCCGTCACCACAGCCTCGCCTACACCGATCTTCTTCAAGAAGCTGTGTGCGGGTTGATGCAGGCGATCGACCGTTTCGACGTGAGCCACGGCACCCGCCTCGCCACTTATGCGACGTGGTGGATCCGCCAAACCCTGCAAATCGCTGTGGCACGTCAGAGCCACTTGGTCAGCCTCAGCCCACACCACTTGCAAGAACTCGGCCTGCTCCAACAGGAATCCGAAGCCCTCGCCCACGGCGGCAAGCACCTGCCTTCGCCACAGGAACTCGCGGCCCGCACCGGCAGCAGCCTCGAGCACTTGGCCCACCTGCAAACCGCCACCCGCACGCCCGTCAGCCTGAACGCCGTCCTCGACGACGACAGCGATTTCAAGCTGACCGAAGCGATGCCGGATACGCAAACCCTCACGCTCCACGAAAACAACGAACGCCAAGAAGCGCTCAAGTTCCTCATGGAAAATCTCCGCCCCCGCGAGCGGAAGGTTCTCGATCTGCGCTTCGGCCTTACTGGCAACGGTACGCACAGCCTCCGCCAGATCGGCCATCTGCTCCGGATCAGCAAGGAGCGCGTGCGCCAAATCCAAAACCGGGCACTCGAAAAGCTGCGTGCCTCTGCCGAACGCGTCGGTTGGGAACCAACCCTGCTCCTTGAGTAGTCGCAACAAAAAAGCCCACCCGGATTCGGGTGGGCTTTTTTCGTTTTTGGAACCGTCCGCGTCAGCGGATGGGTGAGATTCGCAAACCCCATTCCCACCCGATCACGCGGACAAATCCACCTCGATCACTTCTGCGTCACTTCGAAGCTGTCAAAGATGATTTCCGCTTTCCGCTTCGTTGCATTCACGGCGACCACACCCACCTGCAATTCCTTCTATAGCTTTCCTTCAATCTTACCCGTGGTTTGCCAAGTTTTGCCGCCATCCCGGCTTTCGGAACTGGTGATCGAGTCGCCTTTGCGAATCAATCGCAAACGGCTCGGAGTTTCTGCGGTAGTCCCTTCGCAGGTCGCTCCGTGCGAGACGGCGGCATCAAGGGTGAATTCACATTTGCCGGAATCATCAACGGGCTTGCCGTAGAGGCGCTCGAGCGCCGTTGCCTTCAACTCTTTCGGGAGCACTGCGCTTGAAAAGTGGTGGCAACCGCAACCGAAGCGAAGAACGCAAAGTAATATCGCATGGCGAACTCCTCGAAGTGAACCGGGTTTTCCTCAATACCGGGGCACGCTCGGATCGATCTGTTGGCTCCACCATTCGATTCCGCCGGTCATGTTCACGGCGTTCTCGATTCCCTGTTGGTGCAGGAACGCTGCCCCCCGGTTGCTGCGGATCCCGTGGTGGCAATAGACCACGAGCGTCGCATCTTCGGCGACATCGAGTTCGCCGAAGCGGCTGGGCAATTCGCCGAGGGGGATCAGCACGCTGCCGGGCAACCGGCAGATCGCGTATTCCTCCGGTTCGCGCACATCGAGAAGGATCACTTTCTCTCCGGCGATCATCAGATTGTTCACCTCGAAGGGCGAGAGCTGGCGAATCATTCTTCGTCTCCGTCTTCGACGATGTCGGGCAGGTTCAATTTGGCGAGGTATTCGCGTTCTTTCGCCCGCATTTCCTTGGCATCTTTGGGCTTTTTGTCGTTGTAGCCGCACAAGTGTAGGCAGCCGTGGATCACATAGAGGCAAAGTTCCACGATCACCAGATGGCCGCGTTCCTCGGCTTCCGCCTTCGCCACGTGCGCCCCGATGGCAATGTCGCCTTCGAGTTTCGCGGCCCCGCGGATGGAGTAGGGGAAGGTGAGAACGTCGGTCGGTTCGTCGTGATTCAGGTGCCGCAGGTTCATCGCGTGGATTGTGGGATTGTCGAAGAACGCGAACGTCACCTTCGCTGCGGGCACGCCTTCGCCCTCGAACACGGCCTTCGCGGCTGCTTTCAGGGGGGCGTAGTCGATTTCGACGAGTTCTTGCTGGTTCTTGATGGATATGGAGATCATGCGGGCATTGTAGAATTCCGGCGCCCGCCGGAAAACGGTGTTCTAAATTTGCGGGGTAGAAATCGATTGGAATTTGGGAGTCGATCACCGATGTCGTCCGCTACAGATGTTTCCCCCGATGGAATCGGCGTGAACAAGGCAGCACCGTCCGGAGTCAAGCCGCGTTCCATCGAAGGCAAATCCCGTAGTCATTGGAACTCGCTTCTCGGCCTGAGTTTCGCCGTGATTGCGTTGTATTGCTTCGTGGGCTCCGACGCGAGTTCCGAGCATGCGAAGTATTTCCCCCCGTTCCGTACGGGTGTCTTGGCGAATATGGTGAGCACGTTGGGGGGCGAATACTACAACATCGCTTTGGCAATCGAAACCGGCCGCGGATTTTCCGATCCTTTCCTCACCCCCAGTGGCCCCACGGCGTGGATGCCGCCGCTGATTCCGTACCTTCTCGCTCCGCTGATTCTGATCACCGGTAACTCGGTGAAAGCGTTGGTCGTGATCTGGCTCGGGGTACAACTCGCATCTGTCACGCTGTGCTTCGCGTTGGTTCGGAGAATGTTACCCGGGCGCCCGCCGCTGTTGATCCTCGGTACCTTCCTCCTGTTGTTGACGATGCAGTTCCGCTTGACGTTCCAAAGCCTTCACGACTATTCGTTGCTCATGCTGTTGTTGAACGGTTGCCTCTATTGGGATTTCTGCCGCGATCCGCTGGCGGATCGCCGTTCGACGATTCTTTGGGGCATTTTCGGCGGGGTAATCATGCTCTCGGCGCCGGTGATCGCTCTGGTGTGGTGCGGCCTGACGATCCGCCGCGGGATTCGCAATGGGGCACGACGCCATTTGGTGTTGGCCGCTGTGATCGCCGGTGCAATACTCACCCCATGGATCGTGCGCAATGCCGTCGTATTCGGTCGATTCATTCCCCTCAAATCGAATCTGTACTACGAACTTTACCAATCCCATTTCGAGACGCCGGACGGGGTGATCGATACCCAATTGTTCCCGACCCACCCCGCGAACGACGAAAAAATCGCGGGCACGCGGGCGGAGTACATTCAAAAAGGGGAGATGGCGTTTCTCGATGATCGCAAGTACGCATTTCTCTCCGCCTTGAAAGCGAATCCTAGTGAGTTCGCACGCCGCGTGGGCAATCGTTTCCTCGCCGCGTTCGTTTGGTATCGCACTCTCGATGAAGAACTCGAACCGCCGATTCCCGGAGCCCTCACCTTTTCAAAAGTGGTTCACACTCTCCCGACGATCGCCTGCCTCGTGCTGATCGCCGGGGCGTATTGGCGGCCGTTGAACCGAGTGCAAATCGGCGTACTGCTCGCGTATCTCGTGTGCCTAGCGCCGTACGTAATCGTGAGTTACTACGATCGTTACACCTACCCGCTTCTGGGATTGAAGGTACTCCTCGTGGTGTGGGCCATCGAACGGCTATCGCCCAAACCGGCCGCGATTTCAACGGAGTCGTGATTCTTTCGCGCCCGCCGCAAAAGGTTGTTCTAAATTTGCGCCAACTCATGGATTCACGGAGCGAATGACGATGTCAGTAACCCAAGAAACCCCCACCACTTCGCTGACGCAAACGCCCATGCCAGGAACAGCGCCGGTTCGACCCGAGAATCCCGCCAAATTGAGTGTGAACCTCTTCGCGATCAGCGTCGTAGGGCTATTCTTGGAATTGCTGTTGATCCGGTGGGTGACCACGGAAATCCGCATTTTCGCCTACCTTCAGAATACGGTGCTCGTGGTTTGCTTCCTCGGCCTCGGCATGGGTTGCTGGGATAGCCGCAAGAAATTTTCCCTCCGCGACTTCCTCGTTCCGCTGGTCATCTTTGCCGGCTTGCTCGCGTTACCCCCTTCGCGAAATTACCTCGGCAACTCCATCACCGATCTGCTCAGCGGTGCCAGCGGTCACGAGATCTGGGATCCGACGCAGATGAGCGGACTACAAC
>JBBQWA010000069.1:0-15946 GCA_038211045.1 Gemmatales bacterium | reverse complement strand
TTGCGTGCGTTGGATCGTTTGCCCACGGAATCGGGCGTACCCATCCGCGCCTACGCGGAGAACGCCCCGCGTTTCTGGGTCGAACTCGGCTATTCGCACCCCTTGGCGGAGGCGTTGCAAGTTCCCGAGGGCCGCATGGTTCTCGTTGGCCCGCCCCGGGATTGGCTCTATCTCGCCGAGGCCCCGTTCCGCGATGCCTACGAGATTCTCGATTTCCAAATTCCCGGTACACCGGTCGATTGGGAAACGGTGCCGGACGTGCCTACGTTCGAGGTGCCGTTGAAATTGGTTCCGGGCAACGCCACCGATGCCGCCGAATTGTGGGTGCTCCGTGGCGATGCTCGGCATTCACTCGACGACTTCGTACGCGACGCCGACGAACGATTGATCCAACGTTTGCGTTTTGCCGTGGCCGCAAACGAGAACGGCGAATCGCGGATCGTGTTGCGAGTGGCACCTTCAAAGCATGCACTGCCAGTTCTGAACTTCCCCGGCGGCATCGGTTTCAAACCCTATCAGAAGCTCCCCAATCTCTTCCTACCGACCGGAACTCGGTTGCACCCGCAACTGCGCCGCGATGCCGTGCGAACGTTGCTCGCCAACGACACGAACCGTTGCGTGTGGCTAACGCCCGGAATCCTCGGCGAATTCACGCCGGAATCCATCGGCGAAGAGGCGTTCCGCCCACTCGAAGATTGGGTCGAATATCAGATCGCTCTCGCTCAAGAATCGTTGCGGGCGTGGATCGCGGCGGCGCAATTCGATTTTCAATCGTTCCAATGTTCTGATACCGGTTCGCCGCGGCCAAAAAGCCCGCCGGACGAACGCACAAAAAAAGAAGCCGCCATTCCGGTGGTAAAACTTCCTCCGGAATCGAAAGGCACTGCGGCGGATTCCGAATCATCACTCGCGCCAGTGAACTCCGAAAACGACCGTTCGCAAAAACTCCCTCCGAGCGAATGGCAGCGCATCCGGTTAGAACTGCAAGCAAAATTTCTCAAGAACGGGGGAACGCTCGATGAACCGGGCAGGAAATCCTTGTGGCCGGCGTTAGCCCGAGCGAACTTCGGCGCGGGCGACGCCCACGAAGCGGCCGTGTGTTGGCTCAACGCACTCTGGGAATACGATCGACCGCCACGCGAGTTGGTAGAAGGTTGGTTTGAATCCGAAGGCCTCGGCAGAATCGAAGAAATCACCCCGGATTCCTTCGGCCAATATCTCAACAATACCACGCCCACGGCGAGCGAGATTCGCCGCTTCGCTTCTGTTTTCTTGGCATTGGCCACATCGCCTACGGTTCCGGCGTGGTTGAAACCGCGATTGCCCGAAGTTCACCGCTATTTCGAATCGCACGATGCCGAGTTGCCGATCCGCGCCGCGTGGCTCGTCGGTGTGTGCTCCGCCCGACTTTCCGGGAACGACGCCTTGGGATTGGCGCGAGTTCGCGATCGATTGCTTCAACGTCTGATCGAACACGGTTTGAACGCCGAACTCGATCTGCCGTTCTTCCTCCGCAACAGCGAAACCTCGGAAAGTGAATCGCTACGGTTCATCCGAGAGAAAACCGGGGAATTGCACAAACAAATCCGCCATTGGTCAGAAAGCGCCGCCGTGGCAGCCACCGCGTTCCAAACCAAGAACAATGCTCAAACCGCACCGTACATCGATCTGCTCTTCGCATACACGTTCGCCCGCTTGGGCGAATCTCGCGCCGGCCGCGAGTTGATGGAAACGGCCCGCATCGCCATGTCGGCGCCCACGGCCGATGCGAAGTTCGGCATCGCCAGCGAGTTCCTGTTCCGGGCGTTCCGATCCCGCCTCGAGTTGGCATTTGCCGGGAAGCCGAATGCGGGGCCGCTGGAACCAGAACTCCTCGGCGAACTCGACGAGCTCTTCCGGCAGAACCGTAACGTCGATAATAGCCCCGGGAAAATGGCGTACTACGTCGTGTCGCGGATGCGCGAGGAATCGCGAATACTCGAACCGTTGGATCGCGTCGCGACTTACGAAAAACTCGGCAACATCGATTCCGAATTTCAGAAATTGAGCGTGACCACCGGCGGCAGTGAACTCGCTGCGGAGGTGCGCCGGTTGTTGAAGAAGCCCGTCTCTCCGGATGCGGCCACCGCGAACCGCCACCGCATCACGCTCCTCAAAATGGCGTTGCCTTTCGCCCACCGCGCCGGCGAAGCGTTCGCTGTGGAGTTGATTCAACAGGTGCCGAAGTTGCTATCGAACGGCGCGGAAGGGGACATCGATCCCGATTCGATGCACAAACGGTCGTTCGTATTGGACTACGCTTTGTTTCTCGCCGCCCACTACGATCGCCGCGATCTCGCCAGAACTCTGCTCGATGCGTTCCTCAATTCCCTCGCGGGAATTCCGGGCGATGCACAATTCGAGTTCGTCGCCATGGTCGCCCGGCAATGTTTGAAAACCCTGCGGCGCTTGGGCATGGCGGACGATGCGGAGAAATTGCTCGAACGGCTGCACGAAGAACTACTGCGCGGTCGTTCGTTGGAACAATGGAAGTTTCAAAATTCGAGTGACCCCAAACGCTGGACGAAGGGGTTGCAGGCGCTTTTGGCCCTCGCCGGCGGACACCTGCGCAAGCGGGCACCGGATCGGGCATTACCCATTCTCGACATGGCGAGAACGGAATTGCTCGCCCGCAGTACCAAGCTCCAATCGAAGGATTTCACCGCGATTGCCCAAAGTTACATCGCCGCGACCGGGCAAGGGGAACCGGAATTCGGCCTCACCCGAATCTCGGAACTCTTTCAGAAGATGAATCCTGCGCTCGTCGCCGTCACGTACACCACCGCGGCGTTTTATTCGCGGCTCCATTTGAACCTCGTCGAGGAAACCGTTCTCGCCATCGTCGGCGACGATTCCGCGTTCGGCGCCACCGGCCAACGCTGGCTCGAAGACGATGAGTACCTCGTCCGCCGGCAAATTCACCGCGATATGAAATGGTTTCTGCACCACACCGGGGCATAGACCGCCATGGCGCAGCTCCACTTTCCGAATACCGATGCTCTGCGCATTGCACTCGCTTCCGGTTTGATTCCTTTCGATATCGCCCGTTCGCCCGTCGCTTCGCGCATCGATACCACGGGCGGCCTCTGGTTGAAGTCGCAGCACGATCTGCCGGGTCGGGCCTACGCCGCGTTGCAACGCCTCGGTGTCAAGGCCTTCGGCACGCTCCCCGAGAATGACGCCCTCGAATTCCCCTGTTGGGCCGCGTTGCTCCCTTTGAAAATATCTCGAAAAGCCGCGGTGCATGATCTCTGGCTTTTTGAATTGCCCACCGAACGGTTGGCGGGCTTCCTCGCCATGTCGAGGAAACTCGGGGCGCGGGTGACCGGTTTTTGCTCGTTGGATCGTACGAGTGCGGTGATCGTTGCACAGCCGCCCGAATATCTCCGGATGCTCGCGGAATCCCCGAACGAGGAATTGCAGAGTTATCGCCCGATGGCACGCAATGCTTGGTGCCTCGCGGGCCACGGCACTGAAGGGTTGCCGGCGGGGCTTCTCGATACGGAAGGTTTGACCTTGGCTCGCCCGGAGCATCCTTGGCGATGCTTACCGCAAGCCGATTGGCACACGATCTCAACCGGGCATTCGCTGGGCATTTCGACGCCACTGAGCGGCCATGCGATCGATCGGGTGATTTCCTTTCCCATTCGATTTCAACTTTTATCACGGCCGCAGGGTGAAACACCGGAAGGTACGCTGTGGATTGCCGAGGGGGGGTTGGAAACTCTTGCGATCCACTTTCGGGATTGGGACGAACGCCAGTTGAAACGGCTCGAGTTCGCCCACGTGCTAGTGCCGAATGGCGAGGAACGCATTCTCGTTCGAATGGCGCGGAACGCCCGCCTTCCGGCGATCCTGCTCGCGCCGTTCCGATCATATTCGCCCGTGAGCGATTCCCAAAGAATCTTCGTACCTTCCGAGAAACGTCTATCTCCATTGCCGAAAGTGGGCGTGATCCACCGCGTGCTCGGCCCCGATGCCGAACGGTTGACCTGGTTGGAACCGCACGGCGGATCGTTCCGCACAGGCAGCATGAGCGGTCGAGGTTTCCGTTCCCTAGCGGAATTCATTCGCTATTCGGTGCCACAAACGAATTCTTTGTCTAAATCCGAAGTGCCCGATCCGATTTTCGCACTGCCCGGATTCGTGGCTCTTTCGGAATCGAAGCCGCACGCGGAATCCGCTTCCCATTCGCGGCCTTCGAAACCGCCTAATGAGACGAAACCGCGAGCCACTTCGAATTGGATTCAACGGTTGACCGGCAGATTCTTCCCGGCAAAGAAAGGGCGCGTACCGCATTCGGCCACTGCGATTGCGAGTTCTGTTTCCGGCAACGATCGACTCCCCCAAAACATTCCCAACGAATGGGCCGCACGTCGGAAGCAACTCGAATCGACGATCTTGGCGATGCCCCCGACCGTTGCGGATCCGATCCGGGCGCACGCTTGGCGGGAACTCGCCCAATTGGCCCACACGATGGGGCACGCCAGCGATGCCTCCTTCGCGTGGGTGAACGCGATCTGGTACAAAGCCCCCGTTCCGATCCCATGGTTGGAAGAGTGGTTTCGGGCCGAGCTCGATTCCGCGAAAATCATAGAAAACACCGACAATGCGATCTTGCAACGCGCGCCCTCCGTTTCCATCGCGCGCGTTTGCACCGTTCGGCTTGCGATCCTCGCCAGCGTCGAAGCAGCCGGGGATAGTCAATGGCGGCGCTTATTTGGAATCGTTCAGCGATATTCGCACGATCTTCCGATCCGCCACTGTTGGATCGCACGGCACGCCGCCTCGGCTTTAACTTCCGGCGATCCTCTCGGCCTCGCTCGGGAAAGGGATGCCATCCACGGGCGTTTGGCCCAAGGGGGGCCGGATGCCGATCTCGATTCGCCGAACTTCCTGCGGTACCAAGGCAAGCTCGGGGCCGAGCGATTCCACACCGCTGCGGATTGGTTGCGGCGAACCCGCGATGGCGCCCAGCGCTGGTTGAAATCTTTGACGGGTGCGGGGCGTTTGCAATGGGCGGGACTCGAAGCCGATCTGCCGTGTACGAGGGCGTACGCCGATCTCTTGTTCGCCTGCGGCATCGCCAAACTCGGCGACCGTGAAAAAAGCGGGGAATGGTTTGCAACTGCGGAGGTGACGTTGGTGAAAGCCGAGGGGCCGGGCGTCGAAACGTCCGTTCACCGTTACTTGATGGAACGTTTCCGGCTCACCATCCGATCTCGCCGTTTCTCGGAATCGGACGCTCCGCAGATTCCCCAACCGCTTCCGGATTTCGTTCAAAAGGAACTTTCTAGGTATGCCGTTGAAAAACTGCTCGCTCAATTGAACGTCTTTGAGCAGGCGAACGCGAGCGATCCGCACGGTTTGAAGGGATTGCAATCGTTGATCCCCGAAGGAGAATTTTACGTTCCGCCCGATGTTCGACAATTGTTGGCCGAAGCTGCGGCGGATCGCACCGCGAAGCACTTGCCTCCGAAGATCCTGTTGGCGTTGGAATTCGCGGAGAGTTCGGAATCCGCGAGGGAAATCTTGGCACTGTTGCCGTTGGCGCTCGAGCTATTGCCGGAATCGTTTCGGGAGATCGCCCCGAATATGGAGGTGCGTTTACCGTTCGTTCGCCGGGGTATTCGAGCGGTCGAACTCGCCTGCAGAATCGCAAAAAAGCGTAAGATTCCCGATGAATTCGCCGCGCTTTGCATGTCGTTGCTCCGTTCGCCCGAGGAGGGGGGCGACGCCTTCCGGGAAGTGTTGCGTTCGACATCGGGAGAAGTATTTACCGCATGCAAGGCTCTCGGTTTGTATGCGGAAATCTCGGAACTGCTCAACGGCTTAAATCCGGGTGCGAACACCCCACTCGTGGAGTTGTTACCCCAAGCGATCGGGTGGTTCGCCTTGGGCGAAGACGACCGCGGTTTGAAAATCCTGAACGATACCCGGCGGAAACTCTTCGAGGTGGGCATGGTGAGCGAAAAGGAACGCGGCGATCTCGCACTCGCTTACGTTCGAACCCTCGCTCACGCACCGCCGAGCATGATCCCGGGGCGATTGGAAGAACTCTTTCAACGCTTGGATCGCGTTCCGGTCGGCGGGGCCGCGTCTCGTTACTATGCCCTGCGCCCTTTGGAAATCATCGGCGCCGCGATCGATGCCGTGGTGACCGAGGAATTCGCTTTGGATCCCGCCGCGAAAGCGTGGCTGGCGGACGACGAATTCCGCATTCGCCGGAAGATCTGCCGCGATTTGGATCGCGCGCTCGCCACCGATACGCGAACTCCTCCATCTCCGTAGAATTGCGGTTTGGGGCGGGCACGAACGAAAGGGAACCATGGCTGCGAATGCGAAAACTCCGGAACAAATGACCATGCCGGAGTTGCAAGCCGAGGCGGAAACCATCCGTGGACGTTTGAACAAGTTCCGGAATGCCCTCGGCAGATTCTTCGTGCAGAAGCAGGAAATCATCGATCTCATGATGGTGGCTGCGGTCGCCCAAGAACCGCTGTTGCTCGTCGGCCCGCCGGGCACCGCGAAATCCGACCTCGTGCTGAAATTCAAGGATGCCCTAGGCCTCGGCGACGGCGATTACTTCGAATACATGCTCACTCGCTTCACCGAACCGAGCGAAATCGTGGGCGCCATCGACATCAAAGAACTGCGGGAGGGCCGCTACATCCGACGCAAGGAAGGCAAACTCCCGACCTGCCGACTCGCGTTCCTCGATGAAATCTTCAAATCGAACTCGGCGATTCTCAACATCCTTCTCACGATCATTAACGAGCGAAAGTTCTACCAAGACGGCGTGCCCGAAGCGGTGCCGCTCAAGATTCTCTTCGCCGCGACCAACGAAGTGCCCGAACAGGGTGAACTCGCGGCCCTCAAGGATCGCTTCGTTTTGAAAGTGTTGAGCCAACCGGTGCAGGGGGAACACTTCCAAGAGCTGATCGATTTCGGCCTGCGCGGGGAATCGCAGAAGGCACTGAACCAGAAGCCCTGGATTGAAGGGCACGCCTCGCTCGACGATTTCCTAAAAGCCCACCGTTACCTCACGTTCCTTTTCGGTAGAACGCAATCGGACGTGCAGGGCGAAGAACAGAACGATCGCACGGTATTTTTCCCGGCGGATGTGTTCCGCGAGTACCAGCGCTTGGTAAAAACGCTCGTGCGCGAGAAGAAGATTTTCATCAGCGATCGGAAGTTGGTGAAGCTTTACAAAATGCTGCGGGTGCGTGCGTGGCTCTTTTCGGGTGGCACCGTGAGCCGCGACGATTTGCGGTTGCTCGCCCACTTGGGGGAATCCCACGCGGAAATCGATACGCTCCGCGAATTCGTACCGCAGTTGCTGGGGAACGGTTGAAGCCTATTTCCGCACCTTTCCGCCGAGCGCTTTGTAATCCCTTTCCGCATCGCGTCGGAGTTTCCCGCACACGATTTCGCAAAGCTCGAACACTATCGGATCGGCGATGAAATACCGAACAGTGTTGCCGTGGCGTTCGCGGCTGACGAACCCCGCAGCGAAGAGAACCCCGAGTTGCTTCGATACGTTCGCTTGCTTTGCCCCCAGTGCCGCGACCAAATCCCCCACCGGGAGCGGGCCGCTGCGGAGTTCTTGGAGCAGGCCGAGGCGCGTCGGCTCCGCGAGCACCGCGAAAAGCCCGGCGACGATTTCAAGTTGTTCCGGTGGGATCGCAATTTTCGCCAAGTCGCCCGCCTTTCATATTGCCATTGAGCGATATTGCGATATTATAGCAGTGTGCCACCGGAATTCTAGCCGGAACCGGGGGCGTTTCAACGGGAGATAGCCGTGCCGAAAAAGATTCTCATCGTCGGGGGAGTGGCCGGGGGAATGAGCGCCGCGACGCGGATGCGCCGCTTGGACGAATTTGCCGAGATCACGGTGTACGAACGGGGGCCTTACGTTTCATTCGCCAATTGCGGCCTGCCGTACCACCTAGGCGGGGAGATCGCCGAGCGCGGCAAACTGATCGTACAATCGCCGGCCCGGTTGAAAAGCGTATTCCAACTCGACGTGCGTTCGCAAACGGAAGTGATCGCCATCCGCCCCGAACTCAAGCAAATCGACGTTCGCCACGGTGGGGAAACGAATACGGAATCGTACGACGAACTGATCTTGGCCACCGGGGCGAAGGCAATCGTCCCCGACGTTCCCGGCATCGATTGCCCCGATCACTTCTTCCTCCGCACCATTCCGGATCTCGATGCGATCATTGCCCGAATCGAAACGACCCGCGCGAAATCGGCACTCGTACTCGGCGGTGGTTTCATCGGCTTGGAAGCGGCGGAGCAACTCCACCGCCGGGGTTTGCAAGTGACGGTCATCGAAAAGAACCGCCAAGTGCTCACACCACTCGACCCCGAGATGGCGGCCCATCTACAGATCGAATTGACGAAAAAGGGAATCGTGCTGAAGTTGGCAAACCCGGTCATCGCATTCGAGAATGGAATGGCAGTGTTGCAATCGGGGGAACGCGTCACCGCCGAGATCGTTATCATCGGCATCGGTGTGAAGCCCGAAACCTCATTGGCACAGGCGGCCGGTTTGGAAATCGGTAAATCCGGTGGAATCCGGGTGAACGAATTCCTTCAAACAAGCGATCCGCACATCTGGGCCGTGGGGGATGCCATCGAAGTGCAACACGGCGTGACCGGGGAGCCGATGGTGATACCCCTCGCGGGGCCAGCCAATCGCCAAGGCCGCATCGCGGCAGATAACATCTGCGGTCGCGGCAAGAGTTACGAGGGCACATTGGGCACCGCCATCGTACGCGTATTCGATGTGGCCGCCGCGTGTACCGGTGCCAACGAGAAGACGTTGAAACGATTGAATCGTAAATATGAAGCGCTGCACTTGCACCCGAATTCGCACGCCGGTTACTACCCCGGTGCCAAACCTCTGGCGATGAAACTCCTCTTCGACCCGGACGATGGCACCGTGCTCGGGGCACAAATCGTCGGCGAAGACGGCGTGGATAAACGGATCGACGTGCTCGCCACCGCGATCCGCGGCGGCATGACCATCGACGACCTCGCCGATTTGGAACTGGCGTACGCACCCCCCTACGGTTCCGCGAAAGATCCGATCAACCTCATGGGAATGGCGGCTCAAAACATCGGCGACGAATTGGTTCAGGTGGTGCAATGGCACGAAGTCGCGGGGATTCTCGCCGATCATTCCTGCACGATTCTCGATGTGCGCGAATCGGGCGAGCGTGAGGGTGGCATCATCCCAGGTTCGCTCTCGATTCCGTTGGGCGATCTCCGCCGGCGGTTGGGCGAATTGCCGAAGGAGAAAACGATCTTGGTCCATTGCGCCAGCGGCCAACGTTCCTATAACGCCTGCCGAGTTCTGACGCAACACGGGTACGATTGCAAGAATCTTACCGGTTCGTACAAGACGTGGATCGCCGCAAGATCCGCGGGGGTTTGATTGAGAATCCACCAACCATCGGGAATTCAATGATGACTGATACAAATACCAACATCCGTTCAATTGCGCCGGCGGAGTTCGGAGAACTCTGCCGAAAGTCTTCGGTGCGAGTGATCGACGTTCGCACCCCGGCGGAATTCGCCGAGCTAAGACTTACCCAAGCGAAGAATTATCCCCTCGATTCACTCAATCCGGATGAGTTCAAAGGCATGAATTCCGGAGAAGAGTTGTTCGTCGTGTGCCGGTCGGGCGGGCGCGGCAGAAAAGCCTGCGAAAAGTTGGCGAATGCCGGACTTGCGAATGCGGTGAATATTGAAGGGGGCACACTCGCTTGCGAACACGCGGGCTTGGAAATGATCCGCGGCCGGAAGACCATTTCGTTGATGCGTCAAGTTCAAATCACCGTCGGTTCGATCGGTTTCATCGGGAGCGTTCTCGCTATCACCGTCGATTCGCTGTTTGCGGGCATCCCGGCGTTCTTGTGCGCGGGCCTGTTATTCGCGGGGCTAACGGATACTTGTATGCTCGCCATGATGTTGGCGAAAATGCCTTGGAACCAACGCGGCGATTGCACCACTTGTAATGTGAGCTAAGAAACCGTTGCAACCGGAATCAATTTCGGCCGGGGCACCACCGTTCCGTAGATGCCGCCGTGGCGCTCCCACAACTCGGAATAGCTAGGGTGCAGGAACTCGAAAGTTTCCGCATCGTCGTGCTTGGCGAGGTACTCGCGCACGAGTTTGCCCATCTCGCAATCGTATTCTTTTTGCGAATGGGTGTGGAACTCGTACCGCCCTCCGTGCCGGCGAACGTCCCCGTCGAATTGCGGGCCGATGTGGTACAACTCGTGGAAGACCGTGATCAATTTTTCCTCGAATGGCAATACGAGGAATCGGGGCAAACTGAATTCGACGATGTACAGCTGTTCGCGCCCTTCGTGGAAGTAGCGTTGAACTTGGTACATACGCCCCCGGCGTTTGGCGTAGAGCGTGCCGGAACGGAATCGCATCGGCGTGACGCGTGCTTGCAAACCGTACTTGCTGCGGGTGCGAGATGAAGTGAACCCCACGAGCGTCGCCTCCATGTTGATGTGTGCGAATAACGGCACCCTTCGAGTCACATCCGCAATCAAATGGTGGATCTTCTTAGAGATGTCGATGGGCTTTTTGCCGCGATCGATGCGCGACTCGGCCGTAGGCCAAGGTGCCCAACGTTTGGGAAGTGGCTTCCCCCCCGTGCCGTAACGCTTTTCGGTGAACAATCGCTGGGAATCGGTCATGTAAAAATGTTAGGTGTATTCGGCGTGCGGTCAACGGGATCATTTTCGGCACAATCGGCACAATCCGTTCAAGTTCGCTCCGCTTCCCAACCGATATTTTGGATAACACCCGGCATCACCGGGCCAGTATTCCGCCGCATTGGAAAGCGCCATGCTGAAACGCAAAATCTTGCTCGCCCGCTGTGCGGCCTTTGTGGTGGCCACTGTTTCCCTCTCGAGCGGATGCCAAACTTACACCGCCGGGCTGACGCTCCCATCGCCCCATTATTTGAAGCACTACCCGAACTACTTCCCGCCCGATCCCCCGTTCCCGCTGCAACGCGAACGAGATTCGATGCTCGACCCGACCGGCGAAATTCGCCGGGGTGCCGTACCCGGTGCGTTGCCAGGCGGATTGCCGACTCCGGGTACCGTCGCCCCGCCCGTTCCCGCTGCGCCCGCCAACTGATTCGGGACGGGATTGACATCGGGCAAAGAAACCTTTATTGACACATCGTAGCCACGAACACGGACGTTCGGGCCATAGCATTGGTATGGAAGGGGAGTGATTCCGATGGCCGGGAACTTCAACAGCCTCGGAAAACGCCGATCCTCGATCTTGGGATTGAGCGGTTTGTTTGCCTTCGCCGGTTGCCACAGTGCGGATCGCGAAGATAACTTCGGCAACCTCGACACGAAAACCCGGCAGATGCTACTCGCACCAGCTGCCGGTAATCTAAAAGCCCCTGTCCAACAGTATGCGATGACCGATCCCGCCATGACTGGCAGAACCGGGGTCACGCCAGGAAATTCGTTCAACCGTGGCCCAATGGGTGCCCAACCGACGAATACCGCACAAGTCGATCAAAACACCACCGGCGGCGTATCCAGAGCGATGCCATTGACGATGGGCGTTGTGCAAGCGTCCGTGGGCGCGCCCACCACTCCGAACAATCCCGCGACGATGCAACTGCAACCGCGGGTTCAGCAGGCGATGGCTACTTCACCGGCTCCAAGCAATCCCCCGGTGATGCCCGTGGTAGTCACTCCGGCTGCGATGCCCGCACTTAGCCCGGTTACAACGCCGATGCAACCGCCCGTGAATGTGGTCGAAGCTGCCGTAGCCCCGGCAATGCCTGCGCAGTTCGATCCGCCGCCGATGCCTACGCCCATCGCGGTGGCACCGCCTACGATGCCTACCGGCCAGCTAACGGCTTTGCCGAGTTCCCCTTCGAACAATCTGACGACGCTGCCATCGCCGGTGGAACAACCGCCGTCGGGCTTCGGCCCGATTGCTCCGCCCCCGTTGAAGTAGCGTTCCCGATCCGCCTTTACAATCGCTATCGCAATCGGCCACAATGCCTCCTCGTTCGGTATCGCAACCGGCATGGAGGCCGCCATGGCAATCCCGTTTTGGCTCAAACAAAGCTGTTCCCGCTTGAGTATTTTGCAATATCTGCCCGCCGCACGGCGGTATTCGCAAGTCGATCCATCGTTCGTTCGTTATTTCTCGGATCGAGTTCTTGCGGCGCCGCTCGACGATTTACTTGATCCCTTGGCCTTTCCGGAAGCCGAAGCTTCGGATGTCATCCATTTGAATTTGGCCGCGCCGCGCTACGATGCCGCGTACGAGCGCGGTTCCACTTCCCATTCGCCGATGGAATTGAACGCCCGCGGTTCCTGCGAACTCCGCAAGGTGATCGCCGAGAACGAAAGGCTTCGGCATCAACGCCATTTGAATCCGGACGATCAAGTTCTCATCACGCACGGTGCAATGGGTGCCTGCGCGAATGCTATCGATGCTTTCGTAAACCCCGGCGACCCGGTCGTTCTCTTCGACCCTTGTTCGCCTATGTTTCGAATCGGTGCGAAATCCCGCCGGGCGAAGCTGCGTTGGGTGCCGACGTGGAACGAAGATGGCCGATGCCGATTTCTCCTCGAAGGTTTGGCGAAGGCGATGCGCGGAGCGATGATGCTCGTGCTCTCGAACCCCTCGAACCCGACCGGTGGCGTGTTGGGTGTGGAAGAATGGGATCAAATCGCATGGTTGGCGAAACGGCAAGACGTTCTGATTTTCGTCGATGATTCTTTCGGTCGTTACCAATACGGGGAACCGGTTCGACTGCCGGGGAACGCGGAATTTCAGAAGCGGTTGCTCACCGCCGGTTCGGTTTCGCAAACCTACGGAATGCGCGCGACGCGCATCGGCTGGCTGACCGGGCCGAAGCCGTTGGTGGATGCGTGCCGTTTGACCTCGGTGCTTTCCGCGCCGTTCGTGCCGAGTGCCTGCCAAGCCTCGGCGTTGCGGGCATTGCAAACCCCCGAGGAGATGTTCCAACCGACGCTAAATCAATTCCGCAAACGCCGGCAGTACGCCTTCGACCGATTGAAAGCGATGAACCTCGAACCCGATTGGCCGAACGGCGGGTACACACTGTGGGTAAATGTGAACCGATTGGGAATCGATGGCCGCGCGTTCGCGGAGCGATTATTGCGGGAAGAACGCGTATTGGTTGGTAGCGGAGATCATTACGGCCCGAGCGGTTCCGGCCATATTCGCATCAGTTACGCCGCGGAAGATGGCCGGTTGCGCGAAGGCCTCACCCGAATCGGTGCGTTTGTGGATCGGTTGAGTGTAAAAGTAAACGAACCGGCCGAGATGTTGGCACTCGAAGGGCCACGGGTGGGCGTGACCGAATTGGCCCCGGCTTTCAGCCGGGGTTAATCATCCGGGAAATTCACCGCCCCAGCTTGCTGCTCAGACCGCTGTGAACTTCCGCCGGCGCCCGAACGATGATCGACATGCTCGGGTAATGGAACGTGATACTGCCGGGGCCGCCATTCTTGCTCCACACGCGGGCATCAATGCCGTTGGTGATGGCGTCGATCACGAGTTGGGCGTTCTGCATCGTCTGTTGGTAATCGACATACGGCCCCCAGTTCAGGGAATTCGCCCCGAAGGCGGTACCGGAGTTCTGCACGAGATCGCGGATTTCGTACGAGCGCGTCACCATGTTCTGGCGGGCCTTTTCCACCGACATCACCTGAATCACTTTGTCGCGAATGATGAAGGTCAACCCTTGGGTTTGCAACATCGCCCGCAGCACGCTCCGGGCATCAATGTTTGCGGGCACTTCCACCGGCCTCCGCAAATCGACGCCCAAATCTTCGATGGATTGCTTATCTAAGTAGATGTTCTGATTGATGAGCGTGGATAGTCCCTGAATCGCTTCATCGAACGGCACGCCCTTCAACGACCTCTCCACTTTCGTTTCCAACGATCGCAAAATTGCTTTTTCTTCCGGCCCGATCAACTCCGGTTCCGCCTTCTTGCGTCGGGCCATCCGCTCATTCCAATCCTTGGGGAATTCGATGTCTCCTGCAATCGGAATCGCCGAGCGTTGCACGCTGTTCATCACGACCACGAACCGTTTGGCCTGTTCGTCCGATAGCGCTTTCGCTTCGGCGATCGCGCCGCGGTTCCCGCCCTGATTGTTCATGGCGAACACCGCCGGGTTGTTGGGGTACTTCGCCGCCAAATCCACCTCGCGGCGTTGTGCTTCCCGCACCCGCCCCGCTTCGTAATCCTTCGCAATCGCACCCACCGCTTCTTGAACGTCTTTCGCCTCGGCCACCGCGGCATCCCACGCCTTCCGATTCGCCTCTTTGCGATCCACTTGGATCGGATTTTGCGGCGGGGGAACCACCGTCACGGCCGATTTATTGATCGCGGCGATCCGTGATTCGATCGAATTGCTGAGGGCGACACGAACCTTCGGGGAAATGTCGTTGCGGAGGGCCAACTTGCGATCTAACGCTTTCAAATCGGCTACCGCTTTCGCGTGGTGCGTGCGGGCCAACTTCGTGAGCAGTTCCACCTGTTCACGCACATCCGATTCCGCCTGCTGATCGACAATCGCTTGTTTGGCCGACGCCGCGGAAAACGGATCGGGCTGCGGCTTGGGAATCTGTGCGAACCCGGCACCGGCCATCAACCCCGCCACCATTCCCGCGAAATAACGACGTGCCATGGTTGTGCCCCATTCGTGGAGTGTGCGTCCTGAGTATAACATACCCGCAAGTGAAAGCGTTTGCCAATCCGGAACGAGAGTTGGCGGAATCTTCCCGATTCCGCAATCCGTAGGGCCGGTGGAATCGCGCATTAGAATGTAGGAATGAGCCATCCTAAGCTTTCTGCGTTTCCCGTCGTTCGTGCCGATTCCATCGGTTGGAGCGATATGGACGCCTTCCAACACGTCAGTAACATCGTCTACTTCCGATGGTTTCAAGAAGCCCGCGTCGAATATATGACCCGACTCGGTTGGTTCGAGATGCACACTTCCCTCGGCTACGGCCCCATCGTGGCCAGTACGCAGGCCCGCTACCGCCGGCCGCTTTCGTTCCCGGATAATATCTGGACGGGTGCCCGCGTCCTCGAACTCGGCAAAGATCGCATGACCTTCGAACACAAGATTTACAGCGAACGTTGGGGCGAAGAATTGGTCGCGGAAGGGCAAGCCGTGATCGTCGGCTTCGATTACAACAAGGGAGCGAAGGCGGAATTGCCCGATGTACTACGTGCCAAAATTGAAGCGATGGAACGATTATAATTACGCAATCGGATCGGTTTCGTCCCGGCTAGCCCACACGGTGACATCGGGAAAATCGTTTTTCAATCGCTCGGCCAATCGTTCGATCCCGGGGCGCTCGCTGGCGTAATGCCCCGGCAACAGCACCGCGATCCCGGCTTCGTCGGCGGCGAGCGCATCGTGAAAACGCATTTCCCCCGTGACGAACGCATCGGCGTTCTCGCGGATCGCATCCTTCAAATATTCCCCGGCTGCGCCGCACGCAATGGCCACGGCTTGAACATTTTTGGAAGCATCTCCTACGATACCGACCGCCGTTGCCTTGCAACCCGCCTTCACACTTTCTGAAAACTCTTTGAGAGTTACCGGTTTCTCCAACGCACCGATCCGCCCTTCCCCGCTCCCCACCTTGGCTTTTAACGGGTAAATATCGAACGCCGGTTCCTCGTAGCTGTGGGCCGAGCGTATCGCGGCGATCACCGATTGCAGCCGGGCGTTGGGCACGACCACTTCCAAACGAATCTCGGCGACCGTTTCCAGTATTCCCTTTTCGCCGACGACAGGGTTGGAAGCCTCGTTGCCCAGGAACGTGCCGGTGCCGGGGGTGCGAAAACT
>JBBQWA010000068.1:0-15954 GCA_038211045.1 Gemmatales bacterium | reverse complement strand
CGAGAGGAAGCGGGTGGGTTCCTCTCGAACCCCGACTTGTCTCTCTCGAAACGGAGAGAATTGGCCATGCTGCGAAGTGGACGGAAACCCTGCAAAGAAAGGCGGGAAACGAAGAAAGCCGAGAGGGTTGCTCTCGGCGTTCTTTGTCAACTCTTGTTCCGGGAACTCGAACCCGGACAAATCAGCTCCTCCGGTAGGATTCGAACCTACGACCCGCCGGTTAACAGCCGGCTGCTCTACCGCTGAGCTACAGAGGAATGCGAACATTTAATGTTATAATTGCGAGGCCCATCCTTGACAAGTGCCCACCAGAAAGAGATCGCGAGAACGGAAAGGTTCGGATTTCTTGAAATTTGTGCGAATACTCCCACCATCGAAACGGGGCTTTGGCCTGTTCGGTACTTCCGCGTACTGAAATCCACGCGAAGGCTGACGCCGGTTGACCAAATCGCATCCTCGCCGTGGCCATTGCACTTAAGCCCAGGTAACAAGGCTTTGTCTGTTCACCCACAGCACGGAGATGTTCCGCAATGAAATTCCTCTTCCCACTCATCGCGTTGGCATCGCTCGGGGGCGCCCTGCGGGCCGACATCGGTATCATCTCTCCCGCCGAGGCCAACAAGCTCATCGAAGATGCCGATCCCGCGAAGCGGCCGATCGTGCTCGACACCCGCGGCGGCTACAAAGACTACTTCCGCGGCCACCTGCCCACCGCCCACCATATCAATTTTGACACGTTGCGGGGAACCGATAACGGCGTGCCCGTGCAATATCTGCCGGAAGACATCACCAAGGTTTTGCTCGTCCGGGCCGGTATCGACAAGAACCGCTTGCACCTCATCTACGCTACGGGCGAAAAGCTACCGAACGATGAAATCCTGAGCGCCAGCATGGTCGCCTTCGTGCTGGAGAAATACGGCGTGCAGAATATCCGCATCGTGGATGGCGGATTGCCGGCGTGGAAAGCGGCCAAGTTCCCCTTAACGCAGGAATACTTCGGCAACCCGAAAGGCTTGCTCCCCGAGAAAGGAAACCCGGAAATCTCTTTGAACGTGGACGACGTGCTGAAACGCAAGCCCGAAGCGATCCTCGTCGATGCCCGGCCGATCAACGAATACTTGGGTGACGATGAAATCTGGCTGCGGAAGGGGCACATCCCGGGCGCCATCAGCTTCCACTGGGCACGCCTGATGGAAACGGAAAACACCCACGCGTTCCTGCCGTTCGAGAAAGTGAAGGCCGAACTCGAAGCCGCGGAATTGAAGTCGGACAAGGAAATCTTGGTCTATTGCGGCACTTCTCGCGAAGGGAGCCTGCTGCGGTTTTACCTCAAGCACGTGGCGAAGTACCCGAACGTGCGACTCTACGAAGGTTCGTGGAAGGAATACGCCTCGCTGAAGAAGTACCCGGTCGAAACGAAGAAAAACGAGGCGAAGTAAGGCAGGAACGGAGAATCAATAAACGGTTACCAGTTGCGAAATAACAAACGATATCCCAACAGGAGCATACGATGAAGAATAGCTTGCCGAGCATTGTTACCATCGAAAAGCTATTCAAAGATCGCGGTGCAGCCGAATACCACGGTGAAGCAGTCACGCAACTCGAACATGCCTTGCAGTCTGCCACCGCCGCGGAAGCAACCGGAGCCACCGCGGGTTTGATTACCGCGGCACTCTTGCATGACATCGGTCATTTGCTACAATCGCATGGCGAACAGGCAGCGGAACACGGCATCGATGATCGCCACGAGGAACTTGGACAGCGGTTTCTACGCCGTCATTTCGGTTCCGGGGTGACTGAACCGGTACGGTTGCACGTGGCGGCCAAGCGGTATCTCTGTACCATTGAGCCGGAATATCTTCAAATCCTCTCGCACACTTCACAGTTGAGTTTGTATCTTCAGGGTGGGCCGATGTCTGCCGCGGAGGTGGCGGATTTTGAGGCGAATGCCCATGGCCGTGAAGCCGCGACCCTTCGCCGTTGGGACGACATCGCCAAGGTTCCCGGCCTGGCGACCGCGCCGCTCTCGCACTTCCTCCAATATGTAAAGGCCGTTTTGCCCCATGAAACCGAATGAGATCGCTCTCGTCGTCTTTGATCTTGCCGGCACACTGCTCGATTTCGGCTGTCAGGCTCCCGTTGGGGCGTTTGTCGAAGCGTTTCGGCAGCGCGGCGTGACAGTCTCACTCCGGGAAGCTCGCGGACCGATGGGGTTGCACAAAAAGGATCACATCCGTGCCATGCTGCGGATGGATGCGGTGGCCGAGAAATGGAAAGCGGCCACACAACGGGATTGGACTGAGACGGATGTCGAAGCCCTTTACGGCCTTGTGACGCCGATGCAGGTTGCTGCGGCGAAAGTGCATGGTGATCTCGTGCCGCAAGCTCTCGATTGTTTCCATTCGATGAAAGCGATGAATCTAAAAATCGCTGTCTCCACAGGCTACTTCCGGGAAGCTGCGGAGATCTGTTTTGAAGCACTCGAGCGGCAGGGCTTCACACCAGACTTCCGAATCGGGGCGGACGAGGTTCCCGCCGGGCGACCGGCTCCCTGGATGATCTTCCGGTGTATGGAAGCATTGAACGTCTATCCGCCGACGGCCGTGGTCAAAGTTGGCGACACTGTCGTTGACGTACATGATGGCCTCAATGCCGGAGTTTGGTCGCTGGCGGTCGTTGACAGCAGCAGCGAGATGGGGCTGTCAGAAGCGGAATTCACCACCGTGACTCCTGAGGATCGTTTAGTACGACGATCTGTGATCCGATCGCGGTTCACCACAAGCGGTGCTCACGCCGTTCTGGATGACCTATCATCGCTGCCATCGACAATCCTCGACATAAATCGCGGTGCTTTTACTCCATCTTAACGTTAGTGCGGGCGAAGGGGAAAGAAACACTCACAATGAATGCCAGAGCCACAAACGGGGCAACGCCAGACACGGTTCGGGGCTTCGGCTCGCTATCCACAATGGTGATCGCCGCGTTCGGCACGTATTTCTGTATGTACGGCTTCCGCAAACCTTTCACCGCCGGACAGTATGCGGAACCGTCGCTCTTCGGTCTCGATCACAAAAGCGTCATCGTCATCGCCCAGGTGCTGGGTTACTTGCTTTCCAAGTTCATCGGTATCTCGGTCGTGGCTTCACTCCGGCCTCGCCAGCGCATTCCGATGCTCCTGCTGCTCATCGCCGCCGCAGAATTGTCTCTTATCGTCTTCGGGTTGCTGCCAACGCCGTGGAATGCTGCCGGTCTCTTCCTCAACGGTCTGTCACTGGGAATGATCTTCGGCATCGTTATGGGCTATCTCGAAGGTCGCCGCAACACGGAAGCACTGCTCGCCGGGCTTTGCACCAGTTTCATCCTCGCCGACGGTGTGATGAAATCGGTGGGGCAATGGCTGCTGGATCTGAATGTGCCGGAAGCATGGATGCCCGCCGCGGCCGGGGGCCTATTTCTCCTGCCGCTGTACCTGTTCGCGATGGTGCTGCGGCGGACGCCGCCGCCGAATGCAGAAGACGTTGAAGCCCGCAGCGAACGCAGCCCCATGGCCGCCGCCGACCGTCGGCGTTGTCTCCAGCGTTACGGCTTCGGGCTTGCCCTCATTGTGCTGGTCTACCTCTTGGTCACTATTCTTCGCAGCGTGCGGGCCGATTTCTCCCGCGAAATCTGGAACGGCCTCGGTACTACTATTGACGCCGGCCTTTACACGCGGTCCGAGGCCGGTGTCGCCCTCGTTATTCTGATCCTCAACGGTGCTCTCGTCGCCATCCGCAACAATCGCAAGGCGTTCTTTACCGGGCTGGCACTGTCAATGGCCGGCATTCTCATCGTACTCGTCGCCGTCCTCGGTTGGAACCTCGCGATCATCGGCCCGTTCGCCTTCATGGTGCTGGTCGGGCTCGGCATTTACATGCCTTACATCGCCGTGCATACCACGATCTTCGAACGCTTCATCGCCATGACCCGCGAGCGCGGCACCGTTGGCTATTTCATGTACCTTGCCGACGCCTTTGGCTATCTCGGTTATGTCGCCGTGCTCTTTGCCCGAAAGATTTTCGCGGACCGTCAACTGACTCCGATGGACAACCTTCTGCCGTTCTTCCTCACGCTCTGCCTCCTCACCAGCGGGCTATGTCTGTTGTTACTGATTCCTTGCGGGCTTTTCTTCCAGCGTCGTAATCATTCCTCAGAGGCCGTTTGATGCCGGTGGCAATGCTATTCCACAACGCGGGGCAGTCGCTGGTACGCGTCGAGGTTTCTCCACGCCAACCGCAAAGCGGCGAAATCGCTGTCCGCATTCTTTGCTGTACGCTTTGCAAAAGTGATTTGCAAACCTACTGCGGCAAGCGAATCGAAGCCACGCCCGCTGTGCTGGGACACGAAGCTGTCGGCCGAATCATTGAATTCGGCCCCCAAACCGTCGCCATCGACACCAACGGCATGTCCGCTCGCGTCGGCGACCGCATCAGTTGGGCGGTCGTCGCCAGTTGTGGCGATTGTTTCAACTGCCGACACGACCTGCCGCAAAAGTGCGAAACGGGCTACAAGTACGGCCACCGTGCGACAACGCTTGCGACCGCAGATGGGGGTGGCCTCGCAGAACGATTGATGCTGCGCCCCGGCACCGCCTGGTTCCGCGTGCCGGAATCGATACCTGACGCTTTGGCGGCGATCGCCAATTGTGCCACCGCCACGGTCGCCGCGATGCTCCGCACGGCCGGTGCAATGAAACAGAGGTCGTTACTGATACTCGGAGCAGGCACGCTTGGCCTCACCGCATCGGCGATGGCCGCGGTCAACGGTGCTTCTGCGATTATCGTCGTGGACCCCTCGCAAGCGGCCCGTGAGCGCGCCCTTCGATTCGGAGCCACGCACGTTCTGGCCACAACAGATTTGCACCAGATCCACGAGTGGACTCAAGGGCGTGGTGTCGATGTCGCTTTCGAACTCGCCGGCAGTCCGTCGTCCGTCGAGTCGGCTCTGAAAGCGGTTCGCACCGGTGGCACTGTTGTCCTCGCCGGCACCGTCTCGCCGACTCCGCCGATTCCCCTCGATGCGGAGCAGTTCGTCCGCCGGCAGTTGACGCTTCACGGCGTACATAATTATCATCCGCGTGACCTCAGCACGGCTCTCGACTTCTTAGCGGGGGGCGGGGCTTCGTACCCATTTGCGTCGCTGATTGCCGGCACCTTTGCACTGGATGAAGCCGACGCCGCGTTTCGGTTTGCCTTCGATCATCCCGGCGTGCGCGTCGCCGTGACGCCTACTGCGGAAACACCATGACTCCGTCCTTCGATGTTGGCGTGGTCGGTGCGGGCATCGTTGGCCTCGCCCACGCCTACCACCTTGCTCGCCGCGGCAAGCGTGTCATCGTTTTTGAACGCAATGCCCGAGCTCGTGGTGCTTCGGTTCGCAATTTCGGCATGATCTGGCCCATTGGTCAGCCCGCCGGGCACCGTTACGATCTCGCCTTGCGGAGCCGTGAACACTGGCGGGCGGTCCTGAGTGATAGCGGCCTCTGGCACGATTTTGCTGGCTCGCTGCATCTGGCCTACCACGACGACGAAGCCCAGGTGCTGCGGGAGTTCACCGACTCCGTCGCTGGCGAAGGGCGACAGTACGAATTGCTCAACGCCAACGAGATCCACCAGCGCGTGCCCCACGTCCGAACTGACGGCCTCAAAGCGGGCCTGTTCAGCCGTGAGGAGATGACTGTCGATCCTCGTCAGGTGATCGCGGAACTCCCCGCGTGGCTGAGCGCCACTTACGGCGTGCAGTTCCAATTTGAAACTACGGTCCGCGGTTACGACGACACGACCGTCGAAACGACCCGCGGTTCTTGGCACGTGCCGCGACTGGTCGTTTGCACCGGCATCGACTTCCGCGAGATCGCCCCGGAAGCCTTCGCCGCCAGCGGCCTCGTCCCCTGCAAACTGCAAATGATGCGGACGCAGCCCTACGGCGATGAATTTCGTATCGGTCCTATGCTGGCGGCGGGGCTGACCCTGCGGCACTACCAATCGTTTTCACACTGCCCGTCGCTGCCCGCCCTGATCGACCGTCTCGATAGAGAGATGCCGGAGTTCCACCACTTCGGCATCCACGTCATGACCTCACAGAACGGCCGCGGCGAAGTGATTATTGGGGACTCCCACGAGTACGGCGACCGTATCGAACCCTTTGACAAATCCCGAATCGATGACCTCGTGCTGAGGTATCTCGCCACCTTCCTGGAGGTTCCTTCGCCGACGATTACGGGCCGCTGGCACGGCTATTACATCAAACATCCCACAATGGCGTTCCTGATCGCCAACCCAAGGCCAAATTTGATGTGTGTCAACGGCGTCGGCGGCGCCGGCATGACGCTTTCCTTCGGTGTCGCGGAGATGGCCCTCGCGAACTGGTAATAAGCAATGTTGGTGCTTGTTTAGCGTCGGCTTGATTTATTTGACTTTTCTTGGTCGTTCGTGTTGCATTCTCCGGATTCTCACCCATTGATTCGGCGGCGGCCTGCGGTCATTGCCTCGGTGGAGTTGGCCTATTGTGCCCTGCGGATGGCACCTTCGAGGGCACAATCGGGGCACCAATCGCCTTGCGGGCAGAATTCCACCGCGAGGCCTTTTCGCAAGTCTAGTAATTGCAAGGCATTGTGAATATCGCAATTCTGCCCACCCCCGTTGATACCCGGGGGGAGGGGAGGGTGCTAAACGCAGGGCACAAACCAAGGTTTGAACGATTCGATTGCCGTATTCATTGCACCATCGGGAGAAGCGCAGTTGGCCGGGGACAAAGGTTGCAGCAGGTGGAAGATTCGCAGTTTTACAAGGCTGCTCTACCGCACACAGATGAACTCATTCAAATTGAACAGCGCTTTGCATACGTCTGCGAACGCTTCCTTCTCCGACGATTCCTTCGGGTAGCGTTCCGCTTGCGTTCGCAAAAACTTTTGCATCGCATCGGCTTCTTCGATCCGTGGCATTCGCCCGAGTGTTCGACGATACGCGATCTCCAACCACTTCCCTCGCGGTTCAGAATTCATCACGTCGTCCGCCATGCGCCGGCTGTGATCGTGGGTGAACGGGCCGTTCATCAGAATCAACGCTTGCGGGGCAAAGGTGCTTTTTCCCCGCACCGCACAAGAACCGAGGGTATCGGGTTGATCGAAGGCTTCGAGGAGCGGATGCCGAACGTTGCGCTTGGCGAACAAATACAGGCTTCGGCGAGTGTGCTGCTTCGCATCCGGCGTGACCCGCCATAACCCGGTCGGCTCATCCTCGGTGAAGATGAGATCGTACACCTCGGGTTCCAAGGGCACTTTCACGCTGGGGCCGTAAACGTCGCGGTTGAGCGTACCCGCCGCAGTGAGGATCGCATCTCGAATTGCCTCGGCTTCGAGCCGGCGCGGGTTCATCCGCCAGAGCAATCGATTCTCGGGATCCTGTTTCGCGGCCTCGGCCGATGGGGGAACGTCACTGCGTTGGCGGTAGGTTTGGCTCATCACCATCAACTTGTGCATTCGCTTGAGTGTCCACCCATCCTTCAGTTCGCAGGCCAACCAATCGAGCAACTCCGGATGGGTGGGCCGATCTCCGCGCGTACCGAAATCGTTGGGCGTATTCACCAAACCTTTGCCGAAGTGGTGTTGCCAGAGCCGGTTTGCCATCACGCGGGCGGTGAGCGGGTGTTCGGAAGAAGCGATCCATTTCGCCAAATCGATCCGCGTTTTTGGAGCCGCATTTGCGTTCGCCAGAACTTGGAGGAACCCCGCTTCGACCGTGGAACGCTTACGTTTCACATCGCCGCGATTGAGTACGAAGGTCGCGGCGGGCGTTTCCTCGGCGATCGACCACGTCGCCGAGGGCGGTGGCGGGAGCCGCGCTTCGAGTTCGGCTTGTTCGGTTTTCCACGCGGTGCGCAGAGCCCGCCGATCCGGCGGTAGCGCGGCCAGCACTTCGTCCCATACCAATTTCACGAGCGGCTTCGCATCGTCCGCGAGTTTGCGTTGCTCGGCCGTGCGCTGAATCCACGCGAGTTCGAGGGCTTTTTGGGTGGCCTCGGGCAACTTCGCTTTGCGCTCCGCGAGCAGTTTCGCACGGATCGGCGCTTCCAGTTCGGCGATTTTCTTCTTCAACGGTACGAGTGAAATTTGAATCTCGACGTTCTTCCGCTGATACGCCTTGCGTTCTTCCGCCGTGGCGAATTCGACTTCCGAATACACCGCGCCGGCGAAGAACGCTTGCAACCGGTAATAATCCCCTTGGGAAATCGCATCGAACTTATGATCGTGGCAACGGGCGCACGCCACCGTGATGCCGAGGGCGGCCGAACTCAGGCCGTTCACCATCTCCATCAACACTTCTTGGCGGAGTTCTTCCTTATCCGCGTTGCCGCCGACCATGTGAACTTGCCCGCAGCGGTGCAACCCCGTGGCGATACGCAACCGCGTGGCCTCCGATTCGGGCTTCCCCACGGCGAGGAGATCCCCGGCGATTTGCTCGATCAAAAATTGATCGTACGGAAGATCGTCGTTGAAACATTTGGCCACGTAATCGCGGTAGTGCCAAGCGTGCGGCCGTTCGCGGTCGACTTCGTAGCCGTTCGATTCTGCATAGCGCACCACATCCAACCAGTGCTGGGCTTGCCGTTCGCCGAAGTGTGGGGATTCGAACAAACGATCGACCAACACTTCGTACGCTTTCTCGGATTTGTCTCGGAGGAAACCGTCGATCTCGGCGAGTGTCGGCGGTAAACCGTGGAGATCGTAGGTGAGCCTGCGGATTAACGTGAGCTTGTCCGCTTCGGGCACCGGCTCGATTCCGTACAGTTTGCGCTTCGCTTCGATGAACGCATCGATCGGATTCGCAACGCTACTCTTCGGAACCGACGGTCTTATCGGCGGGACGAACGCCCAATGCGAACGCTCCTTTTCCGTGTACACCGGATCGACGTACGGCCGTTCTTGGGCGGTGGCCGCCGTACTGAAACAGAGAATGATCGCGATTCGGCTCATGCGATTAGGATAACCGATGGAAACTCAATCTAGTACGAAATCGAACACCTTCTCCAAATTGATCTGCTCCGGTGGGCAATCCTTTCGGGACGGCATCGCCGGGTACACTTCGGGGTAATAGAAATCGCCGGGGTGCCAGCGGATCGGCCAATCGTCGGGCAATTCGGAGACGGTGAAACTCTGCGATCCGCCCCGTGCGATCTTGTGACCGCCTTCCCCGCGGTAGGGTACGCCCACCATCTTGCGTTCGCCGTTCGCACTCGGTAGCAACTTCGTCGAAACGACGGTTGCACAATTGAAGAACTCGTATTTCAGCCCGTCGCAGTTCTCGGCCAGCTTCCCGACCATGCTTTTCAACAGCCGCAGCATACGGTCGCGGTCGCTCGGGTGAACCAAATCCAACTTCGGAGCGACGAACGCAACCCGGTTGATCCAACCGGGGCGGAGATCGTGCGGCAAGAACACCTTGGCGAGGTTCCGCCCGAATTTCTGCATCGCGGTTTCCCCCGGATCGAGCACATGGAACAGGTCGCGGAGAATTTGGCGATTGTCGTCGTACATTCCCACGCCCCCGGCGAGCAGCATCATCACATCGACCAACACCACCAGCGAATGGCACGATTTCAGGCTATCCAAGAACGGGAGCACCACCTCGGCCTTGTAACGCTCGTACCTCGCTGCAAATAATGCCCCGAGTTGCGGCTGGGCGTTACGCACCTCCGGGGTGAGCGGCGCGAATTCGGAATCGGCACCGAGGCCGCAACACCGCGATGCGGCGAGTGCCTCCGCATCGGCGGGGCGAGCGGCGGAGCCGCGAGTATCGAGCAGGAACGTCGAGGGGGAAATCATCGGCTTGAAGGCGAGGATCAACTTGGCGAGGGCGAGCTTGTACGCATCGCATATGCCTTTCTCGGTGGGGGTCGGTGCGGCCAGCGCTTCGAGGAAACCCGCGCAACTCGTTCGGTACGGCGTATCGTTGCGGATCATCTCCAAAAGGTGATCCGACCATTCCGCGAAGTTCCGGTTCGCCATCGCGGCATCGGCGAGGCGTTCCCCCGGCAGGTCGTACAGTTTCACCAACGCATCGGAGAAGGGCCAATCGGAACGTTCAAATTGGCACGAGATCATGGATCGATCCGTCGTCTTATCCGGCCATTTGCCCCCGTGAACCAATGCATCGCGGAACGTGGCGTAACTGAAATTCGACCAACCCGCATCGGGCGGCCGCACCTCGAACTTGCGGATGGCCGTGCCCGGTTTGCCCAAGGGGAAGCGATCCGCTTCGTGATTTTCCAAGTGGTTCAACAGCGACGTGAGGAAGACCGTCTTGCCGGCGTTATACAGCCCGACGACGCCGATTCGGCATTCGGTCGTTTTCACCCGGAGCAAGCCCATAGATTACCCGCTGGAAACGAGGGACGAACCGATGATCGCACTCCGCATCGACCACTGCACGCTGATAATTACGGATGTGACCCGAGCACGGGCATTCTACGGCGGATTCCTCGGCTTGAAGGAAATCCCACCGCCGAAAGAGTTCGATTTCGTCGCCCTCTGGTTCGATCTCGGCGGGCACTACCTCCATCTCCTGTTGAAGCCCGAACCCGATTCCCCCAGCCCCCGGCACATCTGCTTCGCCGTCGAAGACGTGCGGGTATTGCGGGAAGATTTCCGTTCCCGCGGGATCGCCATCGATGAAACCGTGAAGATCGCGGCGGCGGATCGATTCTTTATCCGCGACCCCTTCGGCAATCGCATCGAACTCCTGCAATGGGATCGCCCTTACGACCCCGACTGCGACGGACGATTCTCGGCGTAATGAAAGCCCACCCATGGCAATGGGTGGGGTGATAAATACACCAACAAACCCACCCATTGCCATGGGTGGGCTTTCGCCCAGAGATAATTATGTCCGCAGCGTCCGGTCAATTGATTTTGGTGGGCCTCGTGGTCTTTCTAGCTAATGCCGGGCTGTTGATCCTGCAACTCGTCGCGGGGCCGTTGCTTTCCCCGTTCATCGGTTCGTCCCTCGAAACATGGACGTCGATCATCGCTTCGTTCCTCATCGGCATTGCATTGGGGAACGCATGGGGCGGGAAGATCGCGGATCGTTCGCCCAACGTGCGAAACCTCACGATGTTCCTGATTCTCGGTGCGATCGCGGCACTCTGGATGATCGCGTGGCCGATGATCCTCCGCGGTGGGCTGTACCAATCGCTACCTTTGAAGGTTCGCATTCCCATTCTCGCGGGAACTCTTTGCGTACCCGTCGCGTTCGCCCTCAGTTTGCTCACACCCATGGCCATCCGCATCGGTGTGCCCAACGTCGCCTCGACCGGGCGCGTCGCCGGGTTGATCTTTGCGCTCAGTACGCTCGGTTGTTTGATCGGCAACTACCTCACCGGCTTCGTACTGATCCCCGAATTCCCGATCAACACCATCGTGCTGGGTGTGGTCGGGTTGTTAATTCTCACAGCCGTTGGTGTATTTGCTTCCGGAATGTTCTTGGCACAACCGGGTGAAACAGTCTCGGTGGCAACCTCCGAAACATTGGTGAATGCCCCGGGTATGTCGATGCCCGTCGGTTTCGCCATCGTTTTCCTCTGCAGCTTCGCCGGGATGACACTCGAACTCAGTGCGTCTCGCTTGATCGCTTTGATCCTCGGCAGCTCGATCTACACGTGGACGGGCGTGATCGGCGTGATGCTCTTCGGCACCGCCTGCGGAAACTTCCTCGGCGGCCGGTTGGCCGACCGGGCAGGCCGCAGTGCCTTTTACGCCGCGCGCGAGAATGCGCTCGGGTGGACGCTGCTCGCCGCCGGGTTCTTCGGCGTACTCGTGATTGTGATCTTCAGCATCGTCGCCCAAGCGGAAGCGTTTTCGACGTGGGGGCTGCGCGAACAAATACTCGCGATGTCGTTCACGCTGTTCTTCGCCCCGATGTTCTGCCTCGGCATGGTATCGCCGCAGGTGATTCGCCTGTGCGTCTCGGACGTACGCAGTGCCGGCCGCGTGGCGGGCCGCATCTACGCGGTGAGTACCGTCGGTGCCATCGCGGGAACGTTCACCACGGGGTACGCGATGATCGCTACGCTCGGTATTTTCAATTCGATCCTGTTCGCCGGCCTGATTCCCGCGGTCTCGCTTTTGCTCATCAGGGTGCGTTCCACCGACGATACCAAACCGGGTAGCCAACGTTTGATCGCCGAGGTGGGCGTGATGCTTTACGGCGTGAGCACCGTGCTCGGCGCCGCGTTCGGCGGCTTCATCCTCAGCGGCCAATTGAACCGCAGCGGCGATACGGAAACGGTCGCCGAAACGAACTACTACACGATTCGCATTCAAACGCCCGAAGAGAAGTTGGTGATTCCGCCGACCGACGCGCTCGGGGCAATCGTGGGCGGCCCCGGCATCGACACGCAACACCAGAAAATCCGCACGCGGATTTCCAACGTTCGCACACTCTACCTCGATCACCTCACCCACTCGAAAGTCGATCTCGACGATCCGACGTACTTCTTCTACCGCCACGAGACGATCCAAGCGGAAGTGCTGTGGATGCTGTGCCAAGTGCACCCGAAGGAACAGAACGTTCTCGTCATCGGCGGGGGCGGCTACACCTTCCCGCGCTACGTTCGCACCGCGATACCCACCGCCAACGTAGATGTGGTGGAGATCGACCCCGGCGTGACCAAAGTGGCCTTCAAATACCTTGGATTACTGCCCGAATGGGGCGTGAATACCATCAACATGGATGGCCGCCAGTTCGTGGCCGAGAAATCGGCCAAGGGGTTCTACGATCTCGTCACGCTCGATGCCGTGAACGATCTCTCGGTGCCTTCGCATTTGCTCACCAAAGAGTGCAACGATGCGGTGAAGCAAACGCTCAAATCCGATGGCGTGTATTTGACGACAGTGATCGACTTCGCCGGTGAGGGGCTGCTCTGGAAAGCGGCATTCCGCACGTTGAAGCAAAGCTTCGCCCACGTCGAGGTGATGTTCCCCAAAAGCGATTTGGATAATCAGCGGGATACGATGATGGATTACCTGAAAAATTACGACGAACTGGATGGGCAAAAGAGAATTTCATTGGAACAGTTCCTCGTGAGGCTCCGCAATACGCTGAGCGGAAGTCTACCGTCCGAAAGCGAGCCGGGAAATCGAACGGCCTTGATCGAACGGATCAAAACTTTGACCGCGGAACAGATTTTCGGCAGTCTCGATCGCAGCGTGTTGGTGATCTACGCGGCCGACCAACCGTTGGACCGCGCGAAACTCCGCCGAGCGGTGGCCAACCAGATCGACGTCGCCTCGGATACCTATGTGGTTCCGGAAAAGTTGGTGAACGAGATGCTCGCCAAGGGGAAGCAGATCATACTTACCGATCAGCACGCCCCCACCGACGACCTCATGCGGCAAGTGTTCCGCAAGCGGTGAAAAGGCTCGAATGCGGTGGATTTCTCCGAGCCGGGACGAAGGGGCACGAAAAACTCACAAGTATTTTCGACATGTTCCATCATGTGGATCAGAGCTTGGAGAAATCCCAGGGCGGGTTGAGAATCGGTCTGACACTGGTGAAACGATTGGTGGAGATGCACGGGGGCGACATCGAGGCCAAGAGCGAAGGCTTCGGCAAAGGGTCGGAATTCCTGGTTCGCCTTCCGCTCGCAACGAAACCCGAATCGCAGAAATCCGACGATAAAACCGAGCCGGTTTCCCCGCCGCTTTCGCTGCGAATTCTGATCGTGGACGACAACAAAGACGGGGCAGATAGCTTGGCCATGATGCTGGATCTTTTGGGCAACGAGACGCACACCGCTTACGATGGCCAGGAGGGGGTGGCGTGCGCTCCCGCGACGCCGGGTTCGATCACCACATGGTGAAGCCGATCGACCCGGCCGCCTAGATGAAGCTCTTCGGCGACCTGAACCGTTAAAAGGGGCAGGGCACGGGCAGGGCACGTTTACTAGGAAGCTCATAAACGTGCCCTGCCCCTTTTGCCGTCATCACTGCTTGTTCAACGATTCCAAGTACGCCAATAGCGAAGCCAATTCGGCGACGCTCATATCGTTTACGAGCTTCTCCGGCTTGGCCGAGAGCTTACTCGCTTTGCGGCCGTCCAAGTCGTATTTCTTGATGATGATGCTGGTTCCGGTGCCGTCGCGCACCTCGATTTCTTGCCCACCTTCCTTGATGATGAAACCCGTGATCGACTTTCCACCGGCGGTATCGAAAATGAACGTCTCGAAACCTTGCGCGAGTTTGGCACCCGGTTTCAGAATCGATTCCACCACTTCGCACGGCTGTACTTCTTACGAACTTCCGCGAGCATCGGCCCCTTCAGCGGTTCGCTCGCCGAGACGGTGTGGCAGTTCGCGCAGCCGATGCGGCCGAACAGCTTGGCCCCCAACTCGGCGTTGCCGGTTTCTTTCTCCGTGACGGCCATGGCCTCTTCGGGCGTCATCGTCTTGATGGTCGGCCGGTTCGCGGCATTCAAATCGAGCTTCAAAGATTTCATCGCGTCTGCTGCGGCGGCGGCGAGGGCGGCATCCGTTCCCGTGGCGAGCTTGCGCAGTTGCGGGGCGAAACTCGTCAGCCCCAATCGCGTGATCGCACGAATGAGCGGTTGTGCGGTCTCGGTTTTCACCCATCCCCCGGCGAGCACCCCTTCGGCGGCCTTCTTCACCTTAGCATCGCCAAGGTTGCGGTCGGCGATGCTGGCGAGCACACCGTAAGCGAGTTCCCGTTTGGCTAGTGAAACATCTTCCACCAACTTGGTGAAGAAAGGAAGTTCACCGGAACGTTTGTTATCTCGGGTGTATTCGAGAAGAAGCAGGATTTGGAACAATCGCTGTGATCGGCGATCTGGTAAAAGCAGAAAGCCACCGCGACCGCGGTGGCTTTCTGCTTGAATCTGTGGCAATTAGGCGTTAACCCGGGGCGGCTTTACGGGCTTACCCGATGCGGCCTTTTGGATTGTCTTGATGCGGGTGCGTTCTTTGCGGGAACGAATCTCACAAGGCTTTTCGTAGTACTCGTGGGCGCGGATTTCCTTCTTCATGCCGCTGCGTTCGATCAGCTTCTTGAAGCGGCGGAGGGCAGAACCGATCGGTTCCCGGTCGTGAACACGCATCCGAACAGACATACTTGCTCCTTGGGAGTATGAAGGCGATACCAAACACTCACTATATCGACCGCCGAGCGGGGCGTCAGCCCGAATTTTTTCGATCAAGCGGTTTGCGGCGGAATCAATCGGGGCGGGCGAACTGTCGGCTTCCGCGGTGGCTTCGGCACCGGCGGCAGTGTTTGCAAGCTGCGGGCGAGTTGCTCGGCTTCAGATTCGCTCGGGATTTTTTCGCGGATGAGAGTGTGCATTCCGGCTTGGGATTTTTCCAACGCTTCCCATTCTTGCTGGGAACACGTGGCGTTGTGCCCCCCCAGTTTGCCGACCACTGCGGCCCGGTAGACCACCCACTCCGTCGGTTCGACGACTCTCATGGTCGCTCCTCCTGGCATTTATCGAGCAAATGGCATTGTATGGATTGCGGCGGAGCCGAAGCCGGGATTCGCTACTCGCCGATCTGGTAAACTGCGAGGGTCAATCGAGGATGATCGCGACCCCGGATCACGTATTGACCGCCGTACATGTTCGGCACCGTTTGGGCCGGAAAGCGATCGTCGATCACCACTTCGCCCACGGCTCGGAGATTCAAACCCTCCGGTAACTTCGGCATCGGCGGCCACGGGCGGTAGAACCATCCCTCCTTCAGATCCGGCATCACGGGCATTACGAGCCAATCGCCGGGCTTGGGTTGCCAGCGTACGACCAACTCGCCGTTCTCCACTTTGTCCGGAACCAATTGTGTCATGCCGTGGATATCGGCGTAGTATTGGAAGCCCCAGTGCCCGGTCGCCCAGATCGTTCCACCGGGCGTTTCTGGGAT